>JAEYUU010000648.1 GCA_023429545.1 Verrucomicrobiota bacterium | reverse complement strand
CCCGAAGCCTTTCGCTGCCCCGGATTACCGCGGACCTTACACCCCCATCAAGACGAGCGTCCCTGGGGAGTACGTGGGTGAGAAGTTCCAGGAAATCGCCAAGATCATGAACAAGCTCACCGTCATCCGCTCGATGACCCATGGTGAGGCGGCGCATGAGCGTGGCACGCACAACATGTTCACCGGGTACAAGCCCAGCCCGGCCATCAAGTTCCCCAGCTTCGGCAGCATCATCTCCCACGAGCAGGGCTCCCGCAACAACCTGCCGCCCTACGTAGCAGTGCCGAACATGGTGGCTCCTGAGCAGGGCACCGGCTACATGAGCAGCGCGTTCGGCCCCTTCGCTCTCGGCAGCGACCCGGCGGACAGGAACTTCACCGTGCGTGACCTCCTCACCCCGAAGGGTATGGAAGGCACCCGCTTCGACCGCCGCCGCACCCTTCTGGGCGCTGTGGATGAGCATTTCAAGACCATCGAGAAGTCTGACTCCATCAATGCGATGGACAGCTTCTATGACGCCGCCTATGGCCTCATCAGCAGCCCGAAAGCGCGTGAGGCGTTCGACCTGAACAAGGAAGCGGACAAGCTGCGTGACGAATACGGCCGGAACACGGCCGGTCAGCGCTTCCTGCTGGCCCGCCGTCTGGTGGAGTCCGGTGTGCGCATGGTCTCCGTGAACTACGGAAGCTGGGATCACCACTCGAACATCAAGGGTGCTTTCGAAAGCCAGGCTCCGAACTTCGACAAGGCCTTCGCCCGTCTCATCACCGACCTTGAAGAGCGCGGCATGCTGGACCGCACGCTGGTGATGGTGAGTTCCGAGTTCGGCCGTACCCCGAAGATCAACGGCACCAATGGTCGCGACCACTGGCCGCGTGTGTTCTCCGTCGCCCTTGCCGGCGGTGGCTTCAAGAAGGGCTACATCCACGGCGCGTCCGATGCGCTGGGTGGCGAGCCCGACCGTGATGCCGTCAGCCCGCAGGACCTTGCCATGACGATGTACCGCGCACTGGGCATCAATGGTCAGAAGCGCATCATGGCCGACGGCGTGCGCCCCATCGACATCGTGAATGGTGGCCGCATCATGAACGAGTTGCTCGCGTAAGGCTCCGCTCTTTCGCAATGCGTGAACTGATTTCCTGGAAAGGCGGTCTGGCCCCGAGTGCTGGCACCGCCTTTCTGGCAAGTAGCCTTTCC
The DNA here is from genome assembly GCA_023429545.1 of Verrucomicrobiota bacterium. Taxonomy (GTDB): domain Bacteria; phylum Verrucomicrobiota; class Verrucomicrobiia; order Verrucomicrobiales; family Verrucomicrobiaceae; genus Roseimicrobium. The sequence goes on along the minus strand of JAEYUU010000648.1, from coordinate 1,969 downwards.
ACCCACTGTCCCGCCGCCGGGATGGTGGGCGGGGCTTGCTGAACAGTTATTCTGCCCCGGTTTCCAAAACCTCTGTCCGCCCCCTGTTTTCTTATGAACCTTCCGCGTCTTTCCACCCTGGCAGTTTCCGCTGCCAGCCTCATCGCCCTGGCGGGCTCCGCCATGGCTGCCTACCCGGGTTTTAGCACCATGAAGCCCAACGGGACCCAGCGTGGTACCGAGGCCAAGGTCACCATCACGGGGGAGCGGTTGGATGACTTCGAGGGCATGATCTTCATGTCCCCCGGGTTCACCATGAAGTCGGTGGACAAGGTGGAGAAGAACAAGGTGGATCTGACCCTGGCCGTCGGCGCAGACGTGGCCCCCGGCTACTACATGATGCGCGTGCGCACCAAGACCGGCGTCTCCCACATGCGCCCCTTCTTTGTGGGGCAGTTCCCCAATGCCGAGGAAAAGGAGCCCAACAACGACTTCGACGCCCCGCAGCCTGCCACCCTGAACACCAGGGTGGAGGGGCTGGTGACCAATGAGGACGTGGACTACTACAAGGTCACGCTGAAGAAGGGCGACCGCCTCAGCCTCGAGGTGGACGGTCTCCGCCTGGGCTACGCCGTGTTCGACCCCTACGTAGCCGTGCTGGACAAGAACAGGTTCGAAATTGCCAACTCGGACGACACGATTCTGCATCGCCAGGATGGTTTCCTCACCATGACCGCCCCGGAAGATGGCGACTATACCATCATGATTCGCGAGTCCTCGTATCGCGGTGCCGGGAACAACTTCTACCGCCTGCACATTGGCAACTTCCGCCGCCCGGAGGCAGTCTATCCCTCCGGTGGCAAGGCTGGCTCCACGATCAAGGTGCGCTTCATCGACAGCTCCGGTGAGAGCTTCGAGGAGGAGGCAAAACTTCCCAATGAGGTGGATGAGCGCCTGCTGCTCCTGCCCAAGTCCCAGGCGGCGCCCCCCTCCGGCAATCCCTTCCGCGTGGTCGCCTTTGACAACACGCTGGAAACGGAGCCCAACAATGACATTGCCACGGCCACAGCATCGGCCGGTGACCCCATCGCGCTGAATGGCATTATTGGTGAGGCCAAGGATGCGGACTTCTTCAAGATCCCGCTCAAGAAGGGCATGAGGCTGGACCTGCGCTGCTATGCGCAGACCTTGGGTTCACCGCTGGACCCCGTGATCGGAATCATGAATGAAAAGGGAGGTTCCCTGGGCAACAATGATGACGGCGGTGGTCTGCGCCGCCTGGACAGCAAGCTCACCGTGAACATTCCCGCGGACGGCAACTACTTCGTCCGTGTCAGCGACCATCTTGAGCGCGGTGGTCCCACCTTCGTGTACCGTCTCGAAGTGGTGGCATCGGTGCCGGAGCTCGTCTTCTCCTCCCCTGAGTACAGCGTAAATGACACGCATCTGCGCCAGTTCGTGGCGGTGCCGCGCGGTGGTCGCTATGCCACCCTGGTGAACATCTCGCGCAACAACGTCTCCGGGGACTTCAAGTGGCAGACTCCCAACCTTCCTCCGGGCGTGAAATTGCTCAATGACATCATGCCGGGCACCCTGCCGAACATCCCGCTGGTGTTTGAAGCCGCCGCGGATGCGCCCTTGAGCGGGGCGGCTGTTCCCATCAAGCTGACGTCCGTGGACCCTGCCGTGAAGACCGTCGGCAAGCTGCGCCAGGAGTTCGACATGGTGCGCTCCGGCAACGTGCGCTACTACTCGGAGATCGATGACAACCTTCCGGTGGCTACCGTGGAGGAGGCACCCTTCTCGCTGGAAATCGTCAAGCTGGCGGTGCCGCTCGTGGCCCAAGGAATCATGGACCTCAAGGTGGTGGCCAAGCGCAAGGAAGGCTTCAAGGCTCCCATCCGGGTGTTCATGATGTGGAAGCCCCCGGGCATCAGTTCGCTGGGTGAGGCCACCATCGCGGAAGGCCAGAATGAGTGCACCTTCGTGC
>JAEYUU010000647.1 GCA_023429545.1 Verrucomicrobiota bacterium | reverse complement strand
GGGTGGGGCGGATACAGTCAAGACACGCGGGATGCAGTTGGGCATTCGGAGTGGTTGGAACTCCTGCGCAACGCGGGCATGTTGGGGAATGTCGATTCGAAGGGCGAGGTTCGCCTCAGAGTCAGGTGTGGTGCCGGATGGACGCCAACAATTTTCGGAGGCAAGAAAGGGAATTTCAGTTTGAATCACATCTTGGAAGTCTCGCATCCTGACTATGAGCCAGTGCGAGTCACGCTTGCTTCTCTTGTGGGAGGAGACAGGTTCCCATTGAGCAAAAAAGAACTAGCAGTAAAAGTGTGGCTGATCCCGAAAACCACCCAACCCGCACCCAGCGACCACGCTCCCGGCAAACTTAAATGAGATTCGAAGATCTGAGAGGCATCCTCCAATACGTTCCGCAATTCAAGGAACGCATCTTTGTCATTGCTCTCGACGGCGCGGTGATGCGCCTGCCCAATTTCCAGAGCCTGCTTCAGGACATGGCAGTGCTGCAGTCGCTGAGCATCCAGGTCGTGGTGGTGTTTGGCGCGCGCCGGCAGATTCAGGAGCTGGCAGCCCTGCGCGGTGTGAAGCTGACCAGTGATGACGGCATGGGCCTCACCGATGCCGCCACGCTCGAGGTGAGCGCGGATGCCATCTCGCGCCTCACCAGCGAGCTCATGGGGGACCTCACGGCGCTGGAACTGCGTGTGGCAGTGCCCAATGCGCTTGCAGTGCACCCGGCTGGCGTGATCGAAGGCGTGGATCTCGAGCACACGGGCCGGATTGAGCGCGTGGATGAGCGCATGCTCCTGGCGATGCTGAAGGAAGGCATCATTCCGGTGCTGCCACCGCTCGGCTACGATGGGCGTGGTGCGTCGTTGCGGGTGAACTCCGATGAGGTCGCTGTGGACGTGGCGCTCGCCCTGGATGCCTCCAAGGTCATCTTCGTTGCTGAAGAGGGGCTGGTGGATGCTCATGGCCAGCGGCTCGCCCAGCTCTCCGTGGGACAGGCGCGTGACATGGCCAAGCGCAAGGACGCCGATGCGGATCCCAGCCTGCTCTCGAAGCTGCGTCACGCGGCGCTCGCCTGCAGTGAGGGCGTGCCCCGGGTGCATATCATCGATGGAACGCAGGATGAAGTCCTCCTCGCCGAGCTCTTCAGCAATGAGGGCGTGGGCACCATGATCCACGCGGACGACTACCAGCACCTGCGCAAGGCGCGCAGTGGTGACGTTCCCGCACTGCTCAGCATGATGCGGCAGAGTGTGGAGGAGGCAGCACTGGCCCCGCGCACCCGCGAGCAAATCCAGAAGAAGATTGGCGATTTCTATGTGCTCGAACTGGACGGCAACCCTGTGGCCAGCGTCGCCGTGCATGTGTATGAACTGGATGGCGGGGTGAAGGCGGCGGAACTCGCCTGCCTCTTCGTGCGCCGCGCTCACAAGAACAAGGGGCATGGCCGCAAGCTCGTGGCCTTTGCCGAGGAGATGGCCCGGCAGCGTGGCTGCTCCTGGATCTTTGCCTTGAGCACGCAGGCCTTCCGCTTCTTTGAGGAGAAGATGGGTTATGTGGAAGTGCCTCCGGATCAATTGCCAGCGGCGCGGCGCGAGGCCTATGATCGCAGCGGGCGGAATTCGCGCGTGCTGCGAAAAGGGCTCTCGTGAGTGCCTCATCAAGGCGCCTTCGAAAAAAAGGAGCGTCAGGCCGGAGGCCCAACGCCCGCTGGTCAGGCTGGAAGCCTGACCTCCGAAATCAGCCCAGCTTCGCGCCGAGGCCCTTGAGCATGTCTTCGAGCATGCGGCCGTACTTCACGTAGCTGTCATACTGCTCCCTGGCCTTGGCTTCGGGGGAGAGGTCATCGGCGGAACCGGCGCCGTGGAACACCACTGCGACGTGCGGCTCGATGCTGATGTAGCCTTCGTAGCCGGATTTCACGAGATCTTCCATGATGCGCTTGGTCTGGCCGTCGCCTTCGCCGGGGTAGGTGTAGTCGGCGTCGTTCTTGGCGGCATTCCAGCGACCGTCCTTCACATGCACGTGCGCCATGTGGGGCTTGATGGCCTGGTACATTTCCCAGGAATCCTGCTTTTGGCCGGGATGGTCACGGTCGGCGATGAAGACGGGATTGCCGGTGTCGAAGACCCACTTGATGCCAGGGACGGCGTCGTTGAGGCGTTTCACATGACTCACGCTCATGCCGCCCCAGTTCATGCAATTCTCATGGATCATCGTGATGCCGGCGTCGTCGAAGCGCTTCTTGATTTCGCTCATGCGGCGGATGCGCTCGGCTTCCATCTGGTCGGGCAGGTCATTGCCATCGGCGTCCTTGCGCACGGCATAGCTCATCACGCGGATCAGCTTGGCGCCCAGCTTCTGCATGCGGGGGATGGCACGATTGATTTCCGCCTCGGTGATGGAGAAGTCATCTTCGATCTTCTTGGCCCAGTTGCCGATGAGCGAGCCGAATCCGCTGACCTTCATGTTCTTTGCGGCCAGCTCTTCGCATACCTTCTCGAAGGTGGCTTCCGGAATCTCATGCAAGTTCCCCTTCACGCCGTCCCACTCCACGCCCCGGGATTCGATGCTGTCCCAGCCCAGATCCTGGTGGGCTTTGATTTGCACATCAAGCGGTGCGCCTGCTTCGTCTGCAATGCCGGTGAGTTTGATCATGATGGAGGAAGGTGTGTGAAAGGATGTACGCGCCGCGTCCCGGCGGATGAAGGGCAAAATGGTGCCGTGGGGTGGTGCGCCGTGCAAGGAGGAATTGCCGCGTGGTGGGTTCCGAATCTGGTACTTTGGAGACGTAGGGAACCCTCAATTCGAAGCGCTTGTCACCTTTTCAGGCGCCCATTATAGGAGTCCATGCCCCAAGGCCCTCTACGAAGCTC
>JAEYUU010000623.1 GCA_023429545.1 Verrucomicrobiota bacterium | reverse complement strand
CAGCTTCTCCCTGCCCTCGGGTGTCGCCGATTTTGGCCCAAAGGCTCCGGCGTATGCCGCCAGCTTGCCAATGCCCACCGCGTTGTCCCCATCCTCAAACCAGTTCAAGTAGTCCGTGGGCGGATAGAAACAAGCCACGGCCTGCACGGCGCTGCTCTCGCGATCGACCGGGTCTTCCGCCTTGGGATCGCCGGCGCCACCGCGTGTGGCCAGCATGAGGCTGAGATGCCCGCCGGCGCTGCCACCCGTCACGCCGAGTTTCATGGGGTCCACACCATATTGGGCGGCATTGGCCCGGATGAACCGGACCGCCCGATTGAGATCCGCCACGATCTCCTCCACCTGAAAGCGGGGCTGCGTGCCGTGCACCACCACGAAGGTGGTGTACCCCGCCTGGGGCCAGCCACCGTCACTGATCTGCTTGTGGTTGGACTTCCATCCGCCGCTGATGATCTTGATGATGCCCGCGCCATTGGGCTTGGCCGGCTTGTACACATCCATGGTCAGCGCCACGCCGTCATGCTTGGTGTAGATCACATCGCGGATGCGCTCAATCTCCTGCGCCTCCGCGCGACCAAGGAATGATGCGACAACGGCTAGAAGAAGGAAACAACGTGGACTCATGAAAACAAAGGGGCGCTGCATGGATTGAGTTATTGCGGATTGTCAAAAACGCGCTGTTCGCGCAGGAATTGCAACTGTCTCACGATCTGCTTGTCCCTGAGCGCCACGACCGCCTGTGGATCCCGTTCCTTCCAGTCGTAGAAACCGCGTCCCGCATCCATGCCCGTCTCACCGTCGCGTAGCCGGGCGCTCAACGCCTCCGCTGGCGTTCCGTTGGTGGCAAGGTGCGGCAGCAGATAGGACTCCACGCGGTGCACCAGACCGATGCCCACCAGATCCATGTTCTCCATGGGCCCCAATGCCGGGAGGCGCAGGGCGAATGTCCACTTCACCACGCGATCAATATCCTCTGCGGTGCACACCCCGGCATCCACCATGGCCAGGGCCTCGCGCCACATGGCGTGCATGAGCCTGTTCCCCACGAATCCCGGCACATCGGCGCACCGCACGGGAATCTTCTTCACGCTCTCCATGAGCGCGCAGGCCCGGTCCACCTGCGCCTTTGGTGTATCCTTTCCTCCGATGATCTCCACCACCGGAATCAAATGCGGAGGATTCCAGAAATGCGCGCCCACCAGTACGGGCTCCATACCGCTCCCCGCAGCCATGTCCGTGATGCACAATGCGCTCGTGCAGGACATGACGAGGGCTCCACGCTCGCGACAGCTCCGCATCTGCTGCAGCAGCGCGATCTTCTGCCCCATGTCCTCGGCCACGCATTCCAGCACTGCATCCGATGTGGAATCCACCACGGCAAAGTCGGGCTCCAGATGAAGCACGCCCCCATCCCCAGTCACGGGACCGAAGTGTTCATCCAGGAACTTCTCCACTGCATCCAACGCTACCTTCGACTCCCTCAGCTTCTCCTCGCGTCTGGCCCACAACCGCACTTCATATCCCGCCCGACGAAACATCACCGCCGCCGCGGCGCCCATTTGTCCCGCGCCCAGAATGCCAACACGTTTGATTTCCTTCGATAAAGCAGCGCTCGTTGATGATGATTCTTCCATGACCGGACCCTAGCGAACCATGTGGTCTTGTATAGCCTGTGTCGTACTTTGCCCACCCGCTTCACGGACTCCATTGTGAAGCATCAGATCACCCCGGCCGCTTTCGCTCCGCACGACTCCCTCACCACCAGGGGGCACTCGAGAAGAATATCCCGCACCGGCATGTCCGGTCGGGTGATGCGCTCCAGCATGGCGGTCATCGCAGCCATGCCAATCTCACGACACGGCTGGTGCATGGTGGTGAGTGGCACAGGCAGGAGTGTGGCATAGCCCACGTCATCAATGCCCGCGATGCGTACATCTGCTGGCACACGACGTCCCGAAGCCGCCAGTCCCTGCATCAAGCGCCCTGCGGTACGATCGTTTCCGCAGACGATGGCATCAGCATCCAGGGATCCCGCCAGCTTTGCAGCAGCCTCCACGGAATCACCTTCCAGTTCACGCACCAGGGTGGGATTCATCTCCGCCGCGTGCATCATCAGAGCTTCGCGATAGCCCGCGAGTCGCTCACCCACCGTGGAAGGAGAATGCGGATAGCTCACGAAGGCAACCCGGCGCGCGCCCAATCCGAGCAGGTGCGCGGTGATGCGATACCCGGCACGGCGGTTGTCGATGCCCACGAGATCGTGCCGGCTGCGGTGGGGATAGGGAAGGTAGTCACGGTCAATCAGCACCACCGGGATCTCCGCCTGATCAAATGCGGCCATGATGCGCGCATTGGTGTCGTCCTCGGGAGGAAGACGTTCCAGTGGCGCGAAGAAGACTCCAGAAACGCGGCGGGAGACATACTGCTGGCAGAGCTGCAGGGCTCGCGCCTGCCTGCTGCTGGCACGTCCTCCCGAATCGCCCGCACCCTGCCCCCAGATCAGCACATGGTTCGATGATTGCGGCGCGTCCGCCATTCCATGGCAGATGGGCTCGAAGATCTCCGTGCGCCCGAAGTCTGGAATCAACAACCCAAAAGAAAAACCATGGCTGCTCTCGCCGCGCACAAAGGTGCCCGACCCCGCCCGCCGATCTACCAGGCGACGCTGCTGCAATTCCCGCACCGCACGTCCGACCGTGATTCGTGATGTCTTGAACAACTTCACCAATTCTGCCTCGCTGGGCAGCCGCTGACCCGGTTGGTATCTGCCCGTGAGGATCTCGTGGCGGAGCACATCGAAGACCTGCTGGTATTTGGCAGGGGAAGAGACTGAAACGGAGGCGGACACCCTTAATTGATATAACAGCTTTGACTTACGGCAAGAAACTTCAGGAAGATTCCCAGATGTCATAAGACATTCTCTCCAAGCAAAGTAAGCACCTCCGGTGACAGATGGGCATGCTCCACGACTTTCCTGCTATATCAACTGTGCGAACCTGTCACACAGGCTTGCACTGTCGGCTTGGGCAGCAGGTCTCGCTTGGATGTTGAACACCAACATCATGCTTATGAAAACACCCATCGACAAACACGAAGGCAAACATCCCGGCGCGAAGCCTGCCCGGACACTCACGCCACTCCTCATCAAATTGAGCGAAGCATGGCGGCATGCTCCAAGCATCCCGTAGCCCGACAGTCTCACCCGAGAAGCGACACCTCGCTTCAGGGTGGCGACAGCGTCTTGAATCGCTCGCGTATCTCCCGGAGTGACCCGGCGGTGAGCCACACTTCGTGCTCCACCCTGAGTCCGGGTCTGAGCGCAAACGTTTCCAACGGCGCCACGTAGGAGCACGCCGCCTTTCCCGAGACCCGGTAGCAGGTGGCCATCTTGCATCGTGGCGCCAGCACACCCAGACCCTCACCTTCGGCATTTACCCACGCCAGCCATGGCTCCGTGAAGTTCACGTACTCGTTCCTTTCACCCGGCTGTCGTCGCGTGACAGGTGCATCTGTCCATGGTGCGCCTTCGCAGAAGACCAGCGTGTCATAAGAGGGATCCACAAACACTGCCGGCAGCTCTTGATGATGCGCCTGGTGCGAGGATGTGCCCTTGTAGATGAACGCGTACTTGATGTGTACCACCGGTCCCTTGAGCGTGATCCACTGCTCCATGAAACATTCGTCGAGCAGCCTGCCATTCGCCCAGTGCCGCGGCTGCGTGGCCACATAAAGATCCGTGGGCGAAGTGGACTTCACCTCCACCACTTTCGCCGCCATCCCACGCCAGTCACCCCCTTGCACCGGGTTATAGCGCCATGGCTTGCCATTCCAGTCTGAGCCATCAGGATCCCCGTAGTAGCTCTGCTGCACATAGCGCCCGTGGTCATAGGCGTTGAGGAGATTCTTGTCGGGCTGCTCCTTGTTGGAGAGCCATCCAATAGATCCGCCGGCGTCGAGGTCCACACCTAGCCTCAATCGCTTGTTTTCGAGGTATGTGACGCGTGCCGGGACCTTCGCCCCCAACCTCTCCCGCCACTCGCGAAGCCGACCCTGCATGGTCGCCACCCTTTCCGGCATCTCGCGCGCGAGGTCCTTCTGTTCGCCCTCGTCCGCCGCCAGATTGTATAGTTCCACCTGCTGGGTATCGAAAAACTCGATGAGTTTCCAATCGCCATCCCGCATGGCTCCGGCACTGCGGCCACCAAGAAAGTGCGGCTTCTTCAAGGGATAGTGCCAGTACATGGCGACCTCTCGTGATTCCTTCGGGTTGTGCAGCAGGCCCACGATGCCAGTGCCATCCATAGGCTGTGGTCCCCTTGCCTTCAGCCCGGCAACAGCGAGCAGCGTAGGATACCAGTCCAGGCCATTCACCGGCACATCACAAACGGAACCTGCGGGCGTAACGCCAGGCCAGGAGACGATGAGAGGTACGCGCAACCCGCCTTCATAGAGATGCGACTTCCCAGCACGCAAGGGCGCCACGCTGGTGACTCCGGGCACCAGCTTCCCGCCGGGTGCGCCACGCACCGCTTCGCCGCCATTGTCACTCGTGAAGATGATGAGCGTGCTTTTCTCCAGCCCCATCCTGGTGAGCGTCTCACGGATCTGGCCAATGCCTTCGTCCACGCTCTCCATCATCGCGGCGAGCGCTGGCTTCATCCCGACCTTCGCCGCTGCTTCAGGAGGGAGCGCAGCGAGTTTCTTTTCATACTTGGCCAGCAGATCCGGCTTCGCCGCCAGCTTCGTGTGCACCGCATAGTGCGCCAGATACAGGAAGAATGGCTTGTGCTTGTTCCGGGTGATGAAGTCGCACGCTTCCACGTTCAGCCGGTCCGTGAGGTACTCTCCCTCCCCCAACCTCGCGGGCAGCGACGCGATATGACGGTACGGATGAAAATAGCTCCCTCCCCCAATATAGTCTGTCTCCGAGGCGATGACCTCATCCCAACCGTGCTTGTCCGGCGACCCCTTTGCGGCCTTGTAGTTTCCCGTGAGGTGCCACTTGCCCACCAGCCCGCTCCGGTATCCCGCCTCCTTCAGCCGTTCATTGATGGTGTCCACC
>JAEYUU010000497.1 GCA_023429545.1 Verrucomicrobiota bacterium | reverse complement strand
GGCCTGGATGGTGCGGCCATCAGCGCTGGTCCAAGTGGTCATGGCGGCGGCTGGAGCCGCTACGGCGGGGGCAGGGGCAGCGGGGGTCACTGCCGTGGCTGGAGCGGCGCCCCCCCTGGTGAAGCTGGCGCCGGCAGCAATCCAGGCTTTGATGACTTCAATGTCCTTGTCCGGAATCATCTTTTCCGGCGGCATGTGGTCGCTGTCATCCGCCGGGGAGGTGAGGCTGGTGAAGAAGCTGCTGCCATCCGGATTCCCCGGGATGATCATCTTTCCCGCACCGACGCCCTCACCGAGACGCTTCAGGTTGTCGAGCACCAGGTCGCCCTTTTCCTTCTTCTCCGCTTCGGAGTGGCACTTGTAGCAGTGCTGCTTCTGAACGGGAACGACTTGGGAGGCGAAGTCAGCGGCGGAGACGAGGCTGGCCGGCGCAAGGGCCAGGACGGTGAGCAGAAGTTTGTTCATGATCGCGGGTGAGAATAGAGAGGAACGCGCAGCCCCAAGCATGACTTAGCGGAAAATGCGAGCAGAGCGCAATGCATGACTGCCCTGCAACTGCAACCGTAAGGGACATCTCTTGTTGCATGGGAGACCGCTTTTCTGCAAGACTTTGCGCGTTCCCAAACGTTTGAGAATGCGCATATCCTGCGATTTCCTGATTGCAGATTGTGTTCGAGGTTCGTAGTACCCCATTGCATGTCCACCGTTGCCGTTCGCTCTGCCCAGCTTCCGCCGTCCATACCCTTGACGGTGCGGAGGTTCCGTCAGCCGAAGAAGACCCTGCCCCAGACCAAAGTTGAGCGCGATCATGTGCTGGCCAAGGTGCGTGAGTACGTGGAGAGCCACACGCTCGTGCCGCCCATGCCGCTGGAGGAACTGCGCGTGCATGCGGAGACCGTCATTGCCGAGAACAATTTCAACCCGGTGTGGATCGACTACATCGGCGTGCTGCTGGGCAATGAGGCGTGGCGGGAAACGCTGGCGACCATCCCGTATGAGCGCCGCCTGCTGCTGATGCCCAAGTGCCTGCGCGTGGAGAGCAAGTGCCCGGCGCCTTTTGATGAATTCGGCCTGCTCTGCAAGCAGTGCGGCTTGTGCACCATCCAGGACTTCCAGAACGAAGCGGAGAAGCTCGGGTACGCCGTGCTCGTGGCGGAAGGCTCCGCCATTGTGATGAGCCTCATCCAGACGGGCAAAATCGAGGCCATCGTCGGCATTTCATGCCTGCCGGTGCTGGAGCGCACCTTCCCCTATGTGGAAGCAGCGGCGATTCCAGCCGTGGCGGTGCCCCTGCTGCAGGATGACTGCATCGACACCACCGTCGATATCGACTGGGTGTGGGACTACATCCACCTCACCAGCGATGACAAGACCCGCCGCCTGAATCTCAATGCGCTGCACGAAGAGGTGCGCGGCTGGTTCACTCGCGAGTCGCTGGACGCCCTGCTGGGCGCGCCCGCGGACAAGACGGAAGAAATCGCGCGCGACTGGCTCGCCCGCGCCGGCAACCGCTGGCGTCCCTTCCTCACGGTGGCGGCGCATCAGGCCCTGCGTGATGACCCCGAAGGCCCGTTGAGCGATGCGCTCAAGAAGGCCGCCATCGCGGTGGAGTGCTTCCACAAGGCTTCCCTGGTGCATGACGACATCGAGGACAACGACGCCGAGCGCTACGGTGAGGCCACGCTTCATGCGGAGCACGGCATGCCGGTCGCGCTGAACGTGGGCGACCTGCTTATCGGCGAAGGGTACCGCCTGCTGGTGGACAATAACGTCTCCGGCTCCCTTCGCAGCGCGATGATCAAAGTCGCAGCCGAAGGCCAGCGCGAACTCTGCCGCGGCCAGGGTGCTGAGCTTCTCTGGAACAACAACCCCGTCGCCCTCACCAGCGCCCAAGTGCTGGAAATCTTCCGCAGCAAGACCGCGCCCGCCTTTGAGGTGGCTTTGAAAATCGGCGCCGCACTGGCTGGCAAGCTGGACGACACCGCCGACGCGCTGCACGACTACAGCGAGGCCCTCGGCATCGCCTACCAGATTCACGACGACCTTGATGACCTTGGCGACGACTCCGCTGCGGACAACACCGCGACCATGCGCCCGAGCATCGTGCTCGCGCTCCTTCGCGAACGCGGCAAGGGCGAGATAAAGGCGACGATGGAGAAGCTCTGGAACGGAGAAATCCCCATCATGCCGGACAAGGCGACCATTCGTGACTGGGCGCAGTCCAGCACCGCGCACGAAAAGGCCATGCTCCTGCTGGAGAGCTATAAGGAACAGGCTATCCGCTCCCTCCAGGCTGTGGACAACGCGAATCTCAAGGGCCTGCTGCGCCGCGTGATCGGGAAGATCTTCAACGATCTGGAGATCAAAGGCTGGTGCCGCGAGTTCGAGGTGAAGAACGCGACGGCACAGGCAAAAGAAGCCGGTGCGGTGGCGGTGTGAGCTGCTCCGTTGCATCCTGCCCACCATTTGGCATTCTGCGTCGCCTGGTGCTCTTGAGGTTCTGCGCCAGGTCCGGGTTTGTTGGTCTGTCAAAAGCCTGGAAAAAAGACAAATTCAGCCAAACGAACTATCGTTCTTGCACATTATTGTGCCGTCAGCGGGTTGCGATGCTGAAATAAGGTAATTTGAATATAGACGGATGCGAGACGGGGGAGACCATGGTTGAGGAATGCGAAATTCTTTGGTGACTATACACCAAAACGGCGATCAGGCAACCATCATGGGTTTGGAGGGAAACGGCGCTCCTGGCGACACAAGGGAAGACGGTTTAGGCTTGTGAGAGCGACTGGCGTGCAGTTATGGCACCGTCAGTGGTCTGGCAGTCGTGTCCTCATCGGGAAGCAAATGCCGCCTCCAATATGCGCTTCCATCCAGCGGTTATCGACGCTCAAGAGGCACAGGAACCGCGGAGTGCATGAACGTGAGGTCAATGATATGGAAATGGTGCCGAAGGCCATGGACTGCGGAAGCCTGCTGCCGCTTTCCCAAAGTGCAGCCTGCTGCGCACCTCACCGCGACGAAGTCGCCAAGCTCTTCTGAACACGCCGCCCAGTGTGCGAGTGCTGCCATCGCCGCAGCAGGCTGCATGCATTCCAAGGACGCTGCGCGTCACCACAGCCGGATCATTCGTGTGTTCGTGTGCCATTTCATCAGGGGGCAAACGCGGACTTCCCACATGTACTTGTTTAACGAAGGACAGACACGGAACAACGCCGGTGCCTCCTGCGCTTGCCCTATTCCTGGCCCGGAACAAACACCCACTGCTGCACCAAAGAGGCTGCGAAGCACGGCGCGCCGTGAGTGGTGCACAGAAGATGGCGGGCCAGATCGTGGCGTGAGGAGGTCACTCATGCCCGAGCAGTCACTTGGGACTCTTCTTGGCCAGATGATCCTTCACCGCTTGGGCCAGGTCCGGATTCTCCGCCAGATAGGAAGGGGGCACCTTGTCCACCGCAAAGGTCTCCGTCGAGCGACCGACCCTGGTGATGTTTATCTCATCTCCGATTATGGAAAATGAGAAGGTGCTGAGACCACCGGTACCCTGAACAGCAGCCGCTGCGATGGATCCGGAGGAGGAGCCAAGCTCGCCCGCGGTGTATCCAAGAATGGAAGCGAGCCGGGGATTGGTCCTGGCGAGTGCCTTGCGCTCTGGATCCGGCAGCTTCTTCAGCTCAGCGAGCGCCACGGTCGAGAAGCCGCCGTCATGCATGAGCTTGACCTGATCTTCGTTCACCGCGGAAAGGCGCACGTTCTTGTAGGTCTTTCCCAGGATGTCGAGCCTGGTCACATAGTCCGCCTTGGTATCGGTGATCTTCTTCTCGTAGTCTGACTTGCTGAGCCATCCTCCTTTGATCACCACATAGCCCTCCTGATGCCTTTGCCGCGCGGTGGCCAGCGTTGCCTTCAGCGCCTGCATGAGGGGCACGCTCTTGGGATATTTTTTCGCGGCGGCGTCTGCGTCGCGGGAAATTTTCTCCAGTGCCTGCCAGTCCGCATCCGTCACGAGGGTAAGTGCCGCGTAGTCGGGATATGGCACTACCGCGCGCAATGCGGGTGGTTGCATCTGGCGCGTGGCGCCATTGGCAAACTTGAAGGTGCTGGTCATGCCAAACGACTCCATGGATACAAACTCATGTGCCATGGCGAACATGTCGTTCTCACTGTCGTTGCTTGTGAAAACGACGATGCCGCCCTTGGTGGGAATCGCCACGGCGTGGGACAGTGAAGCGGTCGCAACCAGACCGAGCATCGCGAGCACGGCGCAGCGTGTGAATTGAACGTGCAGAGGGTTCATGGCATGGGACGTTGCGGGGGCAGAGTCACCTGGCGTTATCGCGATGCGACAACGCCTCAACCCATCAAACCAGTTCCGGTTTGTCAGACAATCTTTTTTCGTTCCCTTTGCAGCCTGTCGTGGGGCGGGTTCACGAGCGTACACCCGCGCCGTAGCTGCGCAGGGCCGCCACACTCCGCTCGAACTCGCCCTTCTGATACTTGATATCGGCCTCCTTGTCCGGAGCCTTGAAGGGAGGGATGGGCTTTCCCTTTTGCGCCAGGGCCTTGAATGCGGCAAGGTCATCCGCTGGCATTTTTTCGTAGCCCAGTTCCTTGATGAATTCGGGCTTTTGAAACGGCAGTGGCTTGGCGAATCCGGAGATGGTCTCGATGTTGAGCGGCACGCCGGGGCAGAGCTCGGCGAAGCGCTTGGTGTAAGCTTTGAAATCCACAAGACCCTCGCCGATGGCGGTCCACTGCACCACGGCCTCGTCCTTTTCATTCAGCCAGATCATCGAATCGCGCACGCTGGAGCAGTTCACATACGGCCCGAGCACTTCGAGGTGACGAAGTGGATCTTCGAGGACCCACGTCGCGTTGCCGGGGTCGATGTTCGCGCCCACCCAGTCCTTGCCCGCCGCTTCGATGAGCGCCTTTAGCTCGTGCGACTGCATGTCGCCAGCGTGGTTTTCGATGGAGAGCTTGATGCCTGCGTCGGTGGCCTTGCTCTTGCAGGCGGCGAAAACCTTGAGCAGCGACTCGATGTGACGCTGGATGCCGCCATCGCCCTTACGATCATCATTGCCACCGAGGTAGCAGCGGGCCACGGGTGAGCCGAGTGCCTTGGCCACGCGGATGCAGAGGGAGAGGTGCTCTTCCGCCGTGCCGAAGGTGTTCTTGAACCTGCCCGAGGTGGGGCACACGCTGCTGGTGCCCACGTAGAGGGCGAGCCCGGCCTTGTCCGCCTGCTCCTTCAAGGACTTCAGATAGGCGTCTTCAAAACTCTCAAACGGCAGGAGCTCAGAAATGAAGAGCGTGTCCACCTTCTGGCTGCCGGCATACTCGATGAACTGCGGCGCCTTCCACCCAGTGGCGCGCACCGCGAAATGGTCGAGGCCGATGCGCACCTTTTGCGGTGCCGCTTGCGCAAATGTGGGATGGATGGCTGCGGGAGTGGCAAGTGCGGCGGTGGTCTGAAGGAAGCGGCGGCGGTTCATGTGGTGGTTGTATGTTGAGGAGGAACGGACTGGCCGGGCAACCTTTTTCTGCCATGCCGGGCATGGGGTGAAAAATCCCCGGGATCCTGCCAGTACTGTTCTGATGAAAGCTGCCTTCCTTGCGCTTGTTTTGCTGATTGCCGGCCGCCTCCATGCGGAGAACAGCGTGGTGCTGAACATTGAGCCCACGAAGGAACATCCGCGGAATTCCGAAGGGTCCTTTGCCGCATTGGCATCCGGGCGCATCATCTTCTGCTACTCCCAGTTTTATGGAGGGGCTGCGGATGAGAGTCCGGCGCGCATTGTGCAGATTCACTCAGATGATCAGGGGCGCACCTGGAGCGAGCCGAAGGTGGTGGTGGAGAACAGCGCGGGGAAAAACGTGATGAGCGTGTCCTTGCTGCGCTTGCAGGATGGCAGGCTGGCCATGTTCTACTGCATCAAGAACAGTTGGCTGGACTGCAGGCCGCACATGCGGGTCTCCACCGATGACGCGGCGACCTGGTCGGAGCCGAAACTGCTGCTGCAGGCGCCGGGGTACTTTGTGCTGAACAACGACCGCGTGATCCAGACCTCGAAGGGCCGTATCATTCTGCCGCTCGCTTATCATCGTTCCAAGCTCAGCGACCCGCATAGCAGCAAGTCCTTCGATGGTCGTGCCATCACCCTGTGGATCTACTCGGACGATGCCGGGCAGACGTGGCAGGAAGCCGCTAATTGGTGGGCCATTCCGGTGGCGAGCGGCTCAGGATTGCAGGAGCCGGGAGTGGTGGAGCTTCCCGATGGCACGCTGATGAGCTGGAGCCGCACCGATCAGGGCGCGCAGTATGGATTCACCTCCACGGATGGAGGAAGGACTTGGTCCGCCCCCGTGCCCACGGAGATGAAATCACCGACTTCGCCCGCGAGCATCAAGATGCTGCCAGGGACCACGGACCTGCTGGCAATCTACAACGACCACTCCGGCAAGTTCACCTTTCCCGCGAAGAAGCGGACACCGCTGAATGCATGTATCTCCAAGGATGGCGGAAAGACCTGGCCGGTACGCAAGCTGCTGGAGGAGGACCCTGACGGCTGGTACTGCTACAACGCCATCCACTTCACCACGGACCAGGCCGTGCTGCTGGCCTACTGTGCAGGGGACTCCAAGGTAGGCGGTCTCAACCGTCTGCGCATGCGGCGCGTGTCGCTGGACTGGCTGAGGGAGTAATGCCGAGGCGTCAGACCGGTTTATGGGATATGGACGCTTCCGATTCACCGCAGAGGGGCAGAGAGGCAAAGGTCGCAGAGGATTGGTAAAGCTTGGGCATTTGGGGACAAGGAATACGGCGTAGGAGGAGGCGGAAGCAAAGGCATCGCCGAAGGTGCTGGCAGCCCGCAACTCCGAAACCCCATCCCTTGTGTTCTCTGCGATCTTTTGCGGCCATTCCCTCAGCTCCGTGCGTCCACAAAAAAGCGCCGCGTGCTGCGGCGCTTCTTGGGACAGGGAAATACGGGGGCGGTGGCTTACTGCGGCTCCACCTTGTTTTCCTTGTTCAGCCACTGGAAGAAGTTCTTCCGCACGGTTTCCGGCTGGATGATGGCCTTGGAAGCCAGGCCGGAGAGCCAGCGGTTCACCGCTTCGCGACCCATTTCAGAGGAGATGACTTTCTCGATCTGCGGACGCACTTTTTCCAGCGGCTCCTGATTGCCAGGCTGCTTGTTCTCGCAGTAGATGATCATGTAGTTCGGTCCGACTTCGGTGACCGGGCTGATGCTGCCGACCTTGAGGGCGAAGGCCACATCCGCGATTTCCTTGCTCAGTCCGGCGCGTTCCTGAAGGCCCCAGTCTCCGCCCATTTCCGCGCGGCTGTCCTGCGAATAAGTGCGGGCCATGGTGGCGAAGTCTGCTCCACCGGAGATCTTCGTGCGAATTTCCTGGGCGAGCTTCTTCTGGGACTCCGTGCTGGTGGACGCGTCGCCCACAGGATACTTGGGAATCGTGATGGTGCTGAATTTGATGTAGTCCTTGTCACGGAACTTGTCCGCGTTCTTGGTATAGAAG
>JAEYUU010000371.1 GCA_023429545.1 Verrucomicrobiota bacterium | reverse complement strand
GGGAACCTGTGGACCGACCCCACGGGCAAGCTCTGGCTCTTCTACGATCAATCCATGGGCTACTACGATGGACGCGCCGGGGTGTGGGCCATCACCTGCAGCAACCCGGATGCGGAGAATCCCACGTGGTCCGAGCCACGCCGCATCTGGCACGGGCTCACGCTGAACAAACCGCTCGTGCTGAAAAATGGCGAGTGGCTCCTGCCCATCTCCCTGTGGGGACGCGGCAACATCAATCCGCCCGAGCTGCGCGATGCCCACACCGAGTTGGATGACATGCGCATGGCGCATCTCTTTGTCTCCAAGGACCAGGGTCAGACCTGGACCCGCCGCGGTGGGGTGGCGGTGCCAGAGACACAGTTCGATGAGCACATGTTCGTGGAACTCAATGATGGCCGCCTCTGGATGCTCGTGCGCACGAACTACGGCATCGCGGAGACCTTCTCCTCCGACCAGGGCGCGACATGGAGTGAGCCGGTGCCTTCCACGATTCAGAATCCCAGCGCCCGCTTCCACCTGCGGAAGCTCGCCTCTGGCCGCATTCTCCTGGTGAAGAATGGCCCGCTCAATGAACGCACCGGCCGCACGCTGATGACAGCGTACCTCACCGAGGACGAGGGCAAGACATGGAAGGGCGGACTCATCGTCGATGAACGCAATGGTGTATCCTATCCTGATGGCTTCCAGGCGCCAGATGGCAGCATCAACATCATCCACGACCGCGAGCGTGCGAAGGAGCGCGAGATTCTCATGGCCCGCTTCACAGAGGAGGACATCCTCGCGGGCAGGCTGGTATCTCCCGGCTCCAAAACGAAGATGCTCGTGAGCAAGGCTCTCGGCGCGCCCATTGGTGAAGTCACCTACAACGGCCTGCGCAATCCCGGCGAGTGGCCTCCCAAGACACAGGACCCGAAATCCTTCGAGCCCATGACCGTGCCGTGGCTGGAGGACAAGAACAAGCCGGACATCATCCCCATCAACTTCGGGCGCCAGCTCTTTGTGGATGATTTCCTCATCGAGAGCACGAACCTGAAGCGCACCTACCACGCGGCGCAAAAGTATGAGGGCAATCCCGTCTTCAGGCCGGAGACGTCCTTCGAACTCGCGCCCACCGGTGCGGAGGGCAATCAGCAGGCCGTGTGCTACCTCGGCCATGGCGGGGTGTTCTGGGAGCCGCAGGAGAACCTTTTCAAGATGTTCTACACCGCAGGCTGGCGCGGCGGCCTCGCACTCGCCACCAGCCCGGACCTCATCAACTGGACACGGCCCGACCTGAAGCTCGCTGGTGGCAATCTCCTGCTGCCTCCCGGTCGCAAGGCCGTGGGCGGAGACAACTCGGTCTGGCTCGACATCAACGCGAAGAATCCGAACGAGCGCATCAAGCACCTCACCGACCGCGGTCCGCACACGCTGCAAACTTCCGATGGCGTAAAGTGGTCCGCACCCGTGCCCATGGAAAAAGCGGGCGACTACTGCTCCATCTTCTACAATCCCTTCCGCCATGTCTGGGTGTACAGCATCAAGCAGGGTGGTCCGCATGGCCGCTCGCGCTACTATGCGGAGAGCCGTGAGTTCCTGAAGGGTGACTGGAAGAAGTCCGTGTACTGGACGAATGCCGACCACCTGGATGAAGTGGACCCGAAGATTGGCGATGCCCCGCAGCTCTACTCGCTGAATGCGGTGGCGTATGAGAGCATCCTGCTCGGGGAGTTCTACATTCACCTCGGGCCGGACAACAGGATTTGTGATGAGGGCAAGTTCCCCAAGATCACGGAGATCAAGCTGGGCTTCTCCCGCGATGGCTTTCATTGGCATCGCCCGGATCGCAGGCCCTTCATCGGCGCCTCACAAAAGGAGGGCGCGTATGATCGCGGCTACATCCACGGCACCACCGGGGTCTGCGCGGTGATTGGCGACAAGCTGTACTTCCCCTTCACCGCCTACTCCGGCATCGCCCCGAACGGCGTGCGCGGCATGTACACGGGTGCCACGGTGAATGTGGCCATGCTGCGTCGCGATGGCTTCGCCTCCATGGATGCTGCAGGCGATGCCGCCCAGACGCTCACCACACGGAAGGTGGCCTTCAATGGCAGGCACCTCTTTGTGAATGCGAATGCCTCCGGAGTGCGCGCTGAGATTCTCGATGAAACAGGGCAGCCGCTCGCCCCCTTCACACTGGAGAACTGCGAAGTGGTCCGCGGTGACTCCACCCGCACGCAGGTGAAGTGGAAGGGCTCAGCGAATCTCGATGCCGTGCGCGGCAGGCCGGTGAAGTTCCGCTTCGAGGTCAGCCGGGGGAGCCTGTATGCCTTCTGGGTCAGCCAGGATCAGTCCGGCGCGAGCCGCGGCTACGTGGGCGCGGGGGGACCCGGATTCACCGGAAACACGGATACAGTGGGAGAAAAGACTGTTCCACCACCGCGTTGATGAGGCAAACTTCCGCCTCACTCAACCCTGGAAATACCCATGCTGTTTGCTTCACGACATCTCGTCCTCGCTGGTCTGCTCTGCTCGCCCGTGCTGCTCACTGCCGCGAATCCCGCGCTGGTGTTCCCCGCGAAGGTGCCTGCCGCGATCACGGACGTGCATGCGCCCGTGTGGGTGGGCCGACCACCCACGGATGCCGGATTCGGCCTGGTGCGCCTGGTGAATGGCGAGATCCGCCACTATGACTACGGCGACCAGGTCAGCCTCCTGTTGCGCAACCAGCCAAATCATCTGCCGCTGAACTACATCGTGAGCCTGGACAGCGGCCTCACGTGGGACAGCAAGTCCGTGCCACCCAACCACATGGCCGCGGATGCCCGCCATCCGGTGACGAATGAATACGTGCGCCTCCTCACCCAGGAGGATGGCGTATATGCCATCCGCTCGAAGGGGGGCATGGATGGCCAGTGGACCATGCATCGCGTGTGGGAGACTCAGGTGCTCGGCCCGGAACTCGGCCTCACGCGTCCCGCGGTCTTCATCCGCGAGGGGAAGCGGGTTCTCGTGCCCTTCACCACCATGCGCCGTTTCGAGCCGGATTTCCTCAATCAGGTGGGCGCCTTCTACTCCGATGACGAGGGCCAGACCTGGCAGCGCTCCAACCTTGTGGCAGCACCGCCGCACAAGCCGGATGGCCGGGACAAGTCTGTGCGCTGGCAGAATGAAGGCTACGAGCCCACCTTCGTGGAACTGAAGGATGGACGTGTCTGGATGATCTTCCGCACGTCGCAGGACAATCACTACGAGTCCTTCTCCACGGATGGCGGCACTACCTGGAGCGAGCCGCAGCCTTCCGCCTTCTACGGCACGCTCACCATGCCCACCATCCGGCGGCTCAAGGATGACCGCCTGCTCTTCCTCTGGAACAACACCACGCCGCTCCCGGAGTTCCCCAAGAACGCGACGACCGCCCCCTATCTCGGGAGCGCCAATGAAGGCCTGAGCGAGGACATGTTCACCAATCGCGATGTGATCCACGCGGCCATTTCAAGCGATGATGGAAAAACCTGGCACGGCTTCCGCGAGCTCTATCTCAATCCGGCGCGCGATGACCGACGTTATGCCGAGAGTGGCGGCGTGGACCGCAGCGTGCACCAGTCGCAGGCTGTGGAGGTCGCGGAGGGGCGCGTGCTCGTTTCGCTCGGTCAGCACTGGCAGCATCGCTCGCTGCTCCTTTTCAATCCCGCATGGCTCGATGAAAAGGAACGCACCGGCAATTTCAGCAACGGACTGGAGGACTGGTCCGTGCAGGGCTTCCTGCGCGGCATCCGGGGGCATTGCGCGCTGAACCGCTTCGCTTCGTGCGCCCTGGTGCCGCATCCGGATCAAGCGGACAAGCTGGCGCTCTCCGTGAAGCGCGTGGCGGATGGAAATGCGATGTTCGCGCATGCAGGCGCGGTGTGGAATTTCCCCGCGGCGCCAGCAGGCACCTTCGAGGTGCGCCTTCGCATCCAGCCGAAGTTTGTGGGAGCCCGCCTTTCGCTGATGGATCGCTGGCTCAATCCCACCGACCCCACCGCTCACACGCTGGCGATGGGCAGCCTGCAGATCAAACCGGATGGCACCACCAATGTGGACGGCGTGAAACTCATCCCCGGCCAGTGGCACACGCTCACCTTCAAGTGGGCCGCCTGCACCAAAGACACCAGGTGCGAAGTACTCATCGATGGCCTGCCCGCCACCGGCACGCTGAACTTCTCCCGTGAATCCCGCCACGGCCTGAGCTACGCGCATTTCCAGTCCGGAACGGATGAGGGCGATGAGGGGTTCCTCATCGAATCCGTCCGCGCCACCGTGACGCCGCCGCCTGCGCCTCCTGAAGAGCCCGCACCAGCACCAGCGACTACTCCTGCTCCAGCTACCACCGGCACCCCTGCACCGGCACCTGCAACCACGCCTGCGCCACCCGCTGGCAAACCTGCTCCTTCTCCAGCCACACCACCTGCTACCGCACCAACGCCCGCGCCCGCGCCTTCCACCACCTCCTGAGATTAACCATCATACCACACCCCACCATAATCATGAAGCTGACGCGACGCCTCCTCCTCACCCTCGCCCTGGCCGCAGCCACCACTGGCGCGACCAAAGCCATCGACCAGGACTGGACCGCGCAGGCCGCAGCGGATGCGAAGGAGGACCGCAGCAGCCACCCCTATGATGGCATCAAGCCGAACAGCATGGTGTGCGATACCACCCTGCGCGAACTGCCGGATGGCTCGTGGGTGCTCTTCATCCTCGCCGGTGGCGACACGGAGCCTTCCCCTCTCAATTACACGGGCATCTCCCGCAGCACCGACCAGGGCAAAACGTGGACACCGCTGGAGGCCTTCAACGTGGGTTTCCTCCGCGAAGGCGATACCATGGGCCAGGGTCCCACCGAGGTTCTCGTTCATGGCAACCGCACCACACTCTACTTCGGCACGCACGCAAAACACTGGTCCACCAACTGGCACTCCTGGTTCATCCACAGCGATGACAACTGCAAGACATGGAGCAAGCCCGAGCCCCTGCCCGGTCGCCTGAAGCACCGCACCTTCATCCGTCCCAGCATCGTCACCAAGGATGGCCGCATCATGCTGCCCTTCCAGCATTACATCGGCCCGGCCGCCGAGCAGGAGAAGCCCCCGCTTGAACGCGCCTTCACGAATCCCCGCAATGGCGTGCTCATCAGCAGCGATGGCGGCAAGACCTGGAGCGAGCATGGCAACATCCGCCTCACGGAGAATGACAGGTATTTCGGTTGGGCCGAACCGAGCATCGTGGAGCTGAGCGATGGCCGCATCGCCATGGTCATCCGCGGGGACAAGCTGGGTGGCGTGCTCTACTACGCCGAATCCAAGGACGGCGGCAAGACCTGGCCGGAGTTCGCCACCAAGACGGACATCCCCAACCCCGGCTCCAAGGCCTCCCTCTTCTCCCTCGGCGGCGACACCGTGGCCATGCTGCACAATCCGAATCCCAAGCACCGCAGCCCCCTCGCTCTGTGGATCAGCTTCGACGGCATGAAAACCTGGCCCTACCAGCGCATTCTCGTCCCCGAGTCCAGCGATGGCCCCAAGGGCCGCATCAATTACCCCGACGGCTTCGTGAGCAAGGACAAGAAATGGCTCCACTTCGCCTATGATGACAACCGGCATCGTGCCGTGCATTACAGCGCGAAGCTGCCGCCGTTGGGGAAGTGAGTGAGGCAGTATCCAGTAACTAGATAAAGACGGAAAGCAATATGGCGTGGTGCATCTCGAGAGGGCGCTCACCTACCACCTGCCCCTCTCTCCCAATTACTAACACCACCTACCAGATAC
>JAEYUU010000321.1 GCA_023429545.1 Verrucomicrobiota bacterium | reverse complement strand
GTCTGTGCTCTACATGGTCAGTGCTGTGCCAAACTGGGAGTGGCCGCTAGGGCTGCGCTTCCTTCATGCGCTTTTCCACCTGGGCGAGCTTCAGATCTGCCTCGACCATGATCTTCACCAGTTCCTTGAACTTCACGCGCGGCTCCCAGCCGAGCTGCTTCTTGGCCTTGGACGCATCGCCGATGAGGAGGTCCACCTCCGCCGGGCGCATGTAGCGGTCGTCGTGCTTCACGTACTGCTTCCAGTCGAGGTCGAGAGCGGCGAAGGTTTCCTCCACGAACTCGCGTACGCTGTGGGTCTCGCCGGTGGCGACGACGTAGTCATCCGGCTTCTCCTGCTGGAGCATCATCCACATCATGTCCACATAGTCCTTGGCGTAGCCCCAGTCGCGGCGGGCGTCCATGTTGCCCAGGTAGAGCGCATTCTGCAGGCCCAGCTTGATGCGGGTGGCGGCGCGGGTGATTTTGCGCGTGACGAAGGTCTCGCCGCGGCGCGGGGACTCGTGGTTGAAGAGAATGCCGCTGCTTGCGTGGAGGTTGTAGCTCTCGCGGTAGTTCACGGTGAGCCAGTGGGCATATACCTTCGCGCAGGCATAGGGGCTGCGTGGCCAGAAGGGCGTCTTCTCCGTCTGGGGCACCTCCTGCACCAGTCCGAACATCTCCGAGGAGGAAGCCTGGTAGAAGCGCACATGCTCCACGAGTCCGGTCTCGCGGATGGCCTCCAGGATGCGCAGCGTGCCGAGGCCCACGATGTCACCCGTGCTCTCCGGCACGTCGAAGGAGACGCGCACGTGGCTCTGGGCGCCGAGGTTGTACACCTCATCCGGCCTCAGCTCATAAAGCAGCTTTACCAGCGCGACGGAGTCACAGAGGTCTCCGTAGTGGAGGAACAGGCGCACATTGTTCAGGTGCGGATCCTGGTAGAGGTGATCGATGCGGCTGGTGTTGAAGGTGGAGGCACGGCGGATGATGCCATGAACTTCATAACCCTTCTCGAGAAGCAGTTCGGCGAGGTAGGAACCGTCCTGGCCGGTGATGCCCGTGATCAGTGCGCGCTTCATGTATCAGTTTAGAAATGCAGAGATGGCTTCCACCACTTCTTGCTTCTGGGGTTCGGTGAGTTCGGAATAGATGGGGATGCTCAGCACCTCTTCCGCGAGTTGATGGGAGACCTCGCAGCCGCGCAGGGATGACTCGGGAAGATGGGCGAAGCACGCCTGCTGGTCGAGGGTCACAGGATAGTAAATCTCACAGCCGATCTTGCGGTCAATCAAATGCTGTTTCAGCGCATCGCGCCGGCCGCTGCCCGGGACGCGAAGGGTGAACTGGTTCCAGATGTGCCCGTTGCCCTCGCCGCACTCGGGCAGGATCAATTGCGCGTCCGTATCCCCGGATGAAAAAACCACGCCCGGCAGCCTGCCCAGGTGCTCCTGATAGAAGGCGGCATTGACCTGGCGCTTCTCCGTGTAGCCGGCGTAGTGCGGCAGTTTCACCCGGAGGAAGGCTGCCTGGAGCGCATCCATGCGGAAGTTTCCGCCAATGTGGGAGTGATAATACTTCGGCTCCATGCCGTGGTTGCGCAGGGACCTGGCGCGCAGGGCGAGATCGCCGTCGTTGGTGGCCAGCAGGCCGCCATCGCCCAGTCCGCCCAGGTTCTTGGAGGGAAAGAAACTGTAGCACCCGAAGTGACCGATGCTGCCGGCGAGAGTGCCATGGCGGCTGGCGCCGATGGCTTGGGCCGCATCTTCAATCACATGGAGCAGGTGCTCATTGGCCAGCTCCATCACGGCTTCCATGTTCGCGCACTGGCCGAAGAGGTGCACGGGGATGATGGCCCGGGTCTTGGGGGTGACCTTGGCCCGGGCGTCTGCCACATCGATGTTGAAGGAGTCTGGCAGCACATCGACAAACACCGGGGTGGCCCCCGTGCGGGAGACGCAGCCTGCCGTGGCGAAAAAGGTGAAGGCGGGGCAGAGCACCTCATCGCCGGGGCCGACCTCCAACGCCATGAGAGCGAGCAGGATGGCATCCGTCCCGGAAGAGATGCTCAGGGCATGGCTACAGCCAGTCAGGGCCAGGACCTCGCGCTCGAAGGCCGCGATTTCCTCTCCCATGATGAAATGCCCGGTTTGGAAGACGCGCTCAAAGGCGGCGGAGAATCCGTCGTGCAACGGATGGTTCTGGGCATTGACGTCGAGAAGGGGTACGGGCATCGGCAGCAGGAAAATGGGAAAGCCCTGTGGTTAGGCGAGGATGGTGCCCCGCGCAACCTCCGGGAAGGAATTCAGGTCCCGTTTACTTCCTGGCCAAAATCTCCGCAATCTGCCGCGCCACCTCGTGGAAACCCGCAGCCGCCGGATGCGTCTTGGGATCTTCCAGCGCCACGGGACGGCCTTCATCGCCGCTCTCGCGCACCTGGATTTCCAAGGGAATCTGGCCGAGCAGGGGCACGCCGAGCTTCTTCGCCTCGCGCTCACCGCCGCCCTTGCCGAAGATGTGGTACACGTTCCCGTCATTCGGGCAGACGAAGTGGCTCATGTTTTCCACGAGGCCAAGGATGGGCACATTCACCTTGCGGAACATGCCCACCGCCTTGCGCGCATCGATGAGGGCCACCTCCTGGGGCGTGGTCACGATGACCGCACCGGTGAGCGCGACGGATTGGGAAATGGTGAGCTGGATGTCCCCCGTGCCCGGCGGCAGGTCCAGCACCAGCACATCCAGGTCTTCCCACGCGCACTGGCGGAGGAACTGCTGTGTGTACTTCGTGGCCATGGGACCGCGCACAATGACGGGGGAGTCATCATCCAGCAGGAAGCCCATGCTCATGAGCTGCAAGCCATGCTTGCGAATGGGGATGATGCGCTGCTCGTCGTCCGCGTAGGGCCGCTCATCCGTGCCGAACATGTGGGCAATGCTGGGCCCGTAGAGGTCGCAGTCGCACAGGCCCACCTTCAGGCCGGTGCGGGAGAGGGCCACGGCGAGATTCGCGCTCACGGTGGACTTGCCCACGCCGCCCTTGCCGGAGGCCACGGCGATGACGTGCTTCACCCCCGGGATGGAGGACTGGAGCGCGGTGATGTTCTGCTGCGGACCGGCGGGTTCCTTGATGTCGAAGTTCAGCCGCACCTCGCCCACATCCGGCAGGGCCTTGATGGCGCGCATGGATTCATCGTGAATCTGGCGCGGGACATTCGCGTCCTTCGTTGCCAGCGAGATGTCCACCTGCACATTCTTCCCCTCCACCCGGATGCCCTTGATGAGGCCAAAGGAGACAATGTCCCGGGAAAAGCCGGGATATTTCACATGGGAGAGGGCGGTGCGGACTTGGTCTTCGGTGGGCATGTGGGGCAGGGACGGAAAACTGGTATACGCCCCAATACTGGAATGGGGTGAAGGCGAAGCAAGGGGGAATCGCGCAATTACCGGAGAGAAATGCATGCTGCAAAGGAAGCGGAAGCGCCGCGTTTACGGGAGCGCATGTATCCATGCAGAAGGTTGCGAGGCGCAGTCCAGGGACCTTCGGCCACGGATTCACATCCCTTTCTCCTGTGCAAGCCGATGCCGCTTTGGTAGGCTTGAAGGCATAACCCAAAACCCTTACGGAGGACCCTGCCATGATGCCGATGCCGCGCCGTTCCTTTCTCAAATCCACCGCGGGCGCAGGTGCTCTGGCTGCGCTGGGCGAGCTCGGGTGGCTGGGCCGCCTTCCTTCCGTGTCTGCGGCAGAGGCTGCCATGCCGCCGCACCTCGTGCGGTTTCATCCGGAGATAGAGCCGCTGGTGCGCCTGCTGGAGGACACACCGCGGGAACGCGTGCTGGAGGAGGTGGCGTCGCGTGTGCAGCGGGGGCTGAGCTATCGCGAAGTGCTGGCCGCGCTGATGCTGGCCGGGGTGCGCAGCGTGCAGCCACGACCGGTGGGCTTCAAGTTCCATGCGGTGCTGGTGGTGAACTACGCGCACATCGCCAGCCTCGCCTCGCCTGACTCGGACCGCTGGCTGCCCATCTTCTGGGCCATCGATCAATTCAAGTCCTCGCAGGCGGCGAATGTGAAGGAGGGCGACTGGCACATGGGTCCCGTGGACGAGGCTGCGGTGCCAAACAGTCACCAGGCGAAGAAGGCCTTCATCCAGGCCATGGACAACTGGGATGAAGCCGCCGCTGATGCCGCCGTCGTGGGCCTTGCGCGGACGGCGGGCATGGATGAACTCTTTGAGCTGTTCGTCCACTATGGCGCGCGTGACTTCCGCGACATCGGGCACAAGGCCATCTACGTGGCGAACAGCTTCCGCACCCTCGAGGCCATAGGCTGGCATCATGCGGAGCCCGTGTTGCGCTCGCTCGCGTATGCCCTGCTCGACCGCTCCGGGGCGAAGGAGAATCCCGCCAAGGCCGACCTGCTGCCGGACCGCCCGTTTCGCGAGAACCTTCCGCTTGTGAAGCAGGTGCGCGAGGGATGGCTCGATGGGAAACCCGATGCCGATGCCTCCCGGGAACTGCTGCTCGCGTCCCGTTCGGGTTCTCCCTCCGATGCTGGCCCCATGGTGCTGAAAC
>JAEYUU010000289.1 GCA_023429545.1 Verrucomicrobiota bacterium | reverse complement strand
GAGCTTGCGGAAATACATTCCCGCCTAACGAAGACGGCCCGCCCAGATTTCAGCGATCACACCCCGGGCACACTCTGCCATGTGCTTTCACAGAATTTCCTCAATGGGCAGCCATGACACCAGCCGCATCAGCAGCCGTGAACCCCACCGGGTGTCTGGCTCCCGGCGCATGATCATCCGTTTCTCCGCCTTGTCCCCACACCAACAAACGGGGCCGCGCGGATTTCCATTCTTCTGCACTGCCTCGGGATGCCCCAGCGACAGCCGCCAACTCTGGTCAGTCTTCATGCCCCGTTCCATGAAGGCTGCCACCTCACCAGCGAGCTTGGGATTTTCCACCAGCAGCCCCACCTCGGTGTTCAGATCTGCAGACCGCGGATCAAGATTGAAGGTGCCCACGAAGACACGCTCGCGATCGAACACCACCGCCTTGGTATGCAGCACGGTGCGCGGCCCACGTTTCTTTGAATCCGCCGGTAATGCACTGAGGCGGTAGGGACGCAATTCATGCAGCACCACGCCCGTCTCCAGCAGCCGCTTGCGGTGCCTGGCATACCCTGCATGCGCGGGCATCTGGTTGGTGGATGCCATCGAATTCGTGAGGATGCATACCTGCACCCCGTGGTCGATTCGTTCGTGCATGTTCTCGAAGGTCACGTTCACCGGCACGAAGTACGCTGACTCCACGAGGATCTCCTTCTCCGAATCGCGTGAGTACGCCGCGAGCGCCTCCGCCACGAGAGGTCGTCCGGACTTCTGCATCTTCCCCGGCAAATCCGCCACCACACGCACGGGCGCTTTCACCATGCGCGCGGTGATGCGATGAAGCGCCTTCGTGGTCGCTGCGTCATCATCCAGCTGGCGGAGACGCCCGTTCTTCTCCCACTGGAAGACCTGCCCCAGTTCCTTGCGCAGGCCGGTAAGGCGCTGCTCGGAGCGGCTCTTCCACGCAAAGGCATGCACCGGCACCGCCCACTCGCTGTTCCAGTAGAGATCGAAGCTGGCGGAAACATCCCGCACCACCGGTCCGCTCACCACGAGATCGAGATCGCGGAAGTCGTACTTCTCATGGAAGCCGAAGTAGTTGTCCGCAATGTTCCTCCCGCCCACGATCGCGATCTGATTGTCCGAAGCAAACACCTTGTTGTGCATGCGGCGGTTCAGCCTGGAAAAGTCCGCGACGAATTGCACTGCGCGTGCCAACCCTCCCCGCCGCCGCGAATTGAAAGGGTTGAACATGCGCACCTCGATGTTCGGGTGCGTGTCCAGCGCGGCAGCGATCAGATCGCGGCCGCCGGTGTGGATCTCATCCATCAGATCGCGGATGCGATTTTCGCGCTCCAGCTCCAGTTCATCGGGTGTGATTTCCGCCAGACTTTCCTCAAAGTCCGCCGTAGCCGCCCGGGCCGCGGCCGCGAGCTGTTGGAGAATGCCCTCGACGATGCCTCGCGAGGTAATGTCATCCAGGAGTAGACGCACGCGCACCCCCCGGTCCGCAGCAGCGAGCATCTCCGCCAGCAGGTAGGTGCCGGTCTGGTCGCCATCCCAAATGTAATACTGCATGTCCAGCGACTGCCGGGCGAAACGCGCGAGGGCCACCCGCGCGGCAAAGGCTTCCATGCCGTCGTGCATCTGTGCCACTTCAGAGATGCGGCGTGGACTTACCCCGGCATGTGGGAAGTCGGGCTGTCCCTTGGTGAAGGCAGCGTTTTCTTCTGGCTCAATCGCCCGCGAATCCGGCAGGGCTGAAGAACGCGTTTCGGGCAGAGTGCCGCAGCCGGTGCCCAGCAGCACGCAACAGAGGGCCAGAACCGCGCGCAATACTGTCCCATGCCTGTCCCGTAATTTCTGGGGAAGACCACCGCGCCTCGTTCGCATGATTCCACCCGCTATAGCCGAAGCGGGGGCAATCTCAAGAAATGGCGCCGCCGCCTCCGTCTCTAAAATACCACATCGACGGGGGTTGGGCGGCGCAAAGGTATCAACCTCAGTTGGACTTTGTTTCCGTCTTGGTGCTCTCAGTGGTCGTTCCGGCACCGTTCGTCGTCGTAGTGGTGCTGGACTCGGTCTTCTTCTCAGACTCCGAAGGCTTCACAATGGTGGTGTTGTTTTCCACCTTCTTCTCCGCCGCAGGGGTCACCACGGTGGTTTTCGACTCGCCCGGAGGCACGTTGACATCCGTATCGCACGATACCAGGCAAAAGGCCGCGCAGAGGGAAGCAAAGGTGTAAATCAGAGGTTTCATATGGGTTTGGGTAGTAGTTCGAGTTCACATCCATGTCCTTGCAGACGGGTATGCTTACTTTGCTCAAAATCGCGCCCCTCCTTCCCGGCGGACGTTACAATCGGCCCGCAATTGCAATCTTCACGAGGGTGCCTGGGCCGTCGGCCTCCCAGCATCCATCGATTTTCTCAATGGAACTGAGGCCATTATCGATTCGCACTCGTGACTTCAGCGTGCACCATCCGTCGTCTACCGTGGGACACACCCGCAGCTCCCAGAACGCATTTCATCAACCATGACGGCCCTGCGAGTGGTCCATGCTGGTATCCTTTTCGTCGCATCCCTCAGCGCCGGGAGCTGCACCTCTTTCCCTGTTTCGGAGCGGCCATCATCCCAGAGCGCACCTTCTGTTTCTACACCTTCGTCTTCCATGACTGACCAGACCCTCACCCTCTCCTCCGGGCGAAAGCTCGGCTACGCGGAATACGGTGACCCCAAGGGAGTACCTCTCTTCTACTATCACGGATGGCCAAGCTCGCGCTCACAGGGCGAGCTGTTGCATGAGACCGGAAAGGATTTGGGGCTGCGGGTGATATCTCCAGACAGACCCGGCTTGGGTCTCTCTGACTACCAACCAGGCCGCCAGTTGCTGGACTGGCCTCCAGTACTCGAAGAGCTGGCAACGCATCTCGGTGTGGAGAAGTTCCACGTGATGGGGGTGTCTGGAGGCGGACCCTACGTCCTGGCCACGGCACACACCATGCCGGAGCGCGTCCTGAGCGCCAGCGTGGTGTGCGGAGCGCCCCCGTTGCGCGAGGTCGGCACGCGGGAACTGATGTGGACCTATCGACTCGCCCTCTGGGGCCAGCGTCACGCGCCCATCTTCCTGGCTCCGGGTCTCGCGCTTTCCGCGAAGGTTCTGCGCCTCCCGGCGGATTCCCTTCCTTTGAGGACGTACATTTCGAGTTTGGGTCCCCGGGATCAGGAGGCGCTGCGTCATCCTGAGAGCTTCCGCATCATCGTTGGTAGCGGTCGCACGGGCTTGGAGTCGGGCCATCGGGCTATGACTGCGGATGGGAACATCTACTCCTCCGACTGGGGCATCGATTTTGCTGAGGTGACCTATCCAGTCCACTACTGGCACGGCTCCCTCGATCTGAATATCCCGCCTACCCTGGTGGAGAAATTCACGAGCCGTATGCCCAACGCCAGGCTCACCGTCATGGAAGGCGAGGGCCATTACTCACTCCCCATTC
>JAEYUU010000300.1 GCA_023429545.1 Verrucomicrobiota bacterium | reverse complement strand
GATTCACCAGGCACTGACCATACACCGAGCTGCTGGTAGTCGCAGAAGCGGATGGCATCAGTAGGACGGGAAAGATTTTATCCAGGTTTGTCACCCAGTTCACCTTGGCTTCCTTGAAGTGACGTTCCATTTCCGGTTGGACCTGCAGCACGCCCCTCCAGCCTCCATCCCGCAGCGGACGGATGATGTAGTCGAGCTCCATGTGAATCATGTTCGCGGCATTCATGTCGAAAAATCCCGAAGGAAGAGCCCGGGGAAGCAGGTCGCCGTGCGTTGACCTCTGTTCGCCAGCGTTGCCGATGATCGCCAGGAGATTGGGATCGCGGCTGCGCTTGAGGTACATGACGGCATCCACTCCGGCGGCGAGCTCGCCCCTCCATGCCCGGAAGGTGACTTCATGAAAATCGGTCTTCTCCATGTCACTTCCAAGTTTGCGAAAATCCTCCGCACTCCCTAAACGTGACTGGCACAGTGTGGAAACGGCAGTGGTGGTCATGCTAGCGGCGGCCCGGCTCACGAGCAACCCAATGAGAAAGGGCTCGTTGCTGGTTGCCTGGGTCAGGCGTGCCATGATGCGCGTTGCCTCATGCGCCTTGGCCGCCTCGCCCGCATGAATCGCTGCTAAAGCTCGCAGTGCCAGACCCATCACCGCACGCTGCAAACTGACAAAGTGAGGTACCTGCATCGAAAAGATCATCTCGGGCAACGCCTGGTTTTTCGTCGCCGGCGTAAGCTGGGCCAGTGGCAGATCAAGCCGTGTCGCCAATTCCGCCACGGCAGCGTCCTGATAGGAGAGTGCGGCAAGCACCTCGCGGGCAGGATTCTTCTCGTCCGTCACCGGCATCGCCACTTTCATCCCACGCAGCCACGCAGCCCAGTCAGTCATGTGCTGCTGCGCAGTCTGTCCCGGCTTGGGTTGCATTGATGGACGCTCCAATTCCGGGGATGCTGCCTTGCCTTCCGGCAGGCCGAGTGCATCCAGTGCTTTCCGCCTGGCTGCAGGCTCGCCTTTTGCGGCATCGCCGTCCACGACCACGGCGATATCTCGGAGCAATGGCGTAGCGCAAAAATTCTCTGCGTCGGGTACTGGATCCGGGAGGGTCTGCCGGAAATCCAGAGTAAGCTTTTCATCGATCACGCGCTGTTGCGCTGCACTCCAGACGCGGGCGCCCGTCCAATTCACCCAAGCGATGAAAAGCGTGAGGAGGGTCAGCAAGCTGACAACGGTCCAGGCGATGCCGCGAAGCCAGCGGCGCTGCCAGCAGTGTTTGAGAAAGGCAATCATGGCGTGTCGAAGGTGGAAGTCGATGCGGCGCTCAGTTCACGATGGAAGGCGAGCAGAGTGAGGGTGGTGGGAGCGCTGCCGTGAGGGTCGTCTCCCTTTCCTGCCTTCGGCGGTGCAGATGCGAGCTGAGCGGACGCCCCCGTGGCGGAGTGATCCGCAGGCATGGTGAAGTGCATGAAGGCGATGAGTACCCATGCGGTGCACCATGCCGTCATGAGCCAGCGCGGGGGCAGGACGCGGCGAGGCGAAGGCGATGGTGTGAAAGCCTCCCGCCGTGCACGCGCAAGGATGTCCGTCTTCCACAACGGCGTCGGATCAGGTCGCGACAGCGACCCTGCCAGCGACTCCAGTTTCTTTTCAAAAGCGTCGTCGTTCATGTGAGTTCCTCGTAGAGCGGACGCAGGATGGTCCGTAGTTTTTCCAACCCGTAGCGGTAGCGGCTGGCGGCTGTGTTCAGTGGGATGCCCTGCGCCTCCGCGATTTCCTCAAAGGTCATCCCCTCCCAGAGTTTGAGCTGCAGGACCATGCGCTGATCATTCGGCAGGGATTTCATGGCCTCCGCGAAATGCCGGGCCAGCATCAGCGAATCTGGGTCCGTGGCGGGACGGTGTCCGGCTTCCATTTCCTGGATGAGTTTTTCCTCGGCATCCCACCGCACCTTACGCCGTCGCAGCCAGTCCACCGCGAGGTTGTGCGCCGTGCGATAGAGCCAGGCCTTCTCGCTCAGCACACCTTCTTTCGAGGTGCCACGGGCGAGCTTGATGAAAAGTTCCTGCAGCAGATCCCGGGCATCCGCCTCGGTTTTCGTAAAGGTGACCAGATAGTGGAACAGCCCCCCGGCATGGGAGTCATAGAGGCGCTCCAGTTCACGGTCACTCATGGCAGTCGTCACAGGGATGATGCGGCAATCAGGTTCATCTGCCAAGACGCATGAGTGGGCTGGGATTGTCTGCCCCGGTCCAAAAATTTTGCGCAACCGGATTTCGAATGGCCGGTTCAAGTAGTTCGATGTCGAACCAATTTGACCCGTCCGAGCCCGTCCGCATTACGAAGGCCAAGCGGCCACGCAGTGCTGCCGGTGCTGATGACACCCTGGAGAGCCTGCCCATCTCTCTGGCGCGGCTGTACCATGGATTCGTGGCGCTCGTGGATCGCCTGCGCGGTGAGGACGCGGGCGAGCTGCCCCATTTCCGACCCGGTGCGGGTAGCGTGTACTTTGCCCTGCTGGAGGAGGAGGGCCGCACCGCCACGGAGCTGGCAGCACGCCTGGGCATGCCCAAGCCTACCATCACGGGGCTGCTCGACGGTCTTGAGCGGGACGGGGTGATCGAACGCAAGCCCTGTGCGGAGGATGGCCGGGCAATGCGGCTGCGGCTCACCAAGTTTGGCAGGAGCCTCGAACGCGGCCTGCGGCATCGGCATGTGCAGGCGGTGCAAACCCTGGAAGAGGGCCTGAGCAGCGCTGAAGCGGCAGAGCTGCGCCGCCTGCTCACCGTCGTGGTGGGGAATCTGGATCGAGTGCGTGCTGCCGGATTGAAACGTCCACGCAAGCGTGCCGCCCATGCCACACGACGCACCCGGCAGGCAGCATGATTGTTTTTTCCATTGCACTTCATTTAATCCACCCCAGCCCGTCCTTGCCATGCACCATCTCGCCTTATGCCGTCACCTCTTCGTCATGACCTCGCTTGTCACGGCCTGCGTCTGCGGACCCACGTCCGCCCAATCGGGTCCGCCCCGTACCCAAGCTCCAGCCGGGGTGAAGGAGCATCGCGACCTCGAATACGTGGCGGGCGGGCATGAGCGACACAAACTCGACCTCTTCCTTCCCGAGAAAGTCGACGGCCCGCTTCCGCTCATCATCTGGGTGCACGGCGGCGGCTGGCAGAATGGGAGCAAGGATGGCTGCCCTCCGCTAAGACAGGGATATGCTGGGAAGGGTTACGCGGTAGCGAGCATCAACTACCGGCTCAGCAGCCACGCCACCTTTCCCGCGCAGATTGAAGACTGCAAAGCCGCAGTCCGCTGGTTGCGCGCGCATGCCAAGGACTACGGCCTCGACCCCGAACGCTTCGGCGTGTGGGGCAGTTCCGCTGGCGGTCATCTGGTGGCCCTGCTGGGAACCACCGGGGATGTGAAGGAGTTCGATGTGGGTGCCAACACGAACGTCTCCAGCCGCGTGCAGGCAGTGTGTGATTTCTATGGTCCCACGGACTTCGTGAAATTCGCCTCCACACCTGGATATGAATCCCACGCACAGGCCACCTCGCCCGAAGCGAAGCTGCTCGGCGGCGCTCCGCCGGAGAACAAGGATAAGGCCGCGCGAGCCAACTCCATCACCTACGTCACGAAGGACGATCCTCCCTTCCTGATTGTGCACGGCGACCAGGACCGCACCGTTCCGCTCAACCAGAGTGAAGCGCTGCATGCCGCGCTCAAACAGACCGGAGTCAGCACTCATTTTCATACCATCCACGGCGCAGGTCATGGTGGCCCGGGATTCATGAGTGAGAACATCGACAAGATGGTCAGCGACTTCTTCGAGAAGACATTGAAGGACAAGTCCGCTGCGTCCGCCGAGGTGGTGGCGTTGCAAACAGAGAGCGACGCGCCTGCGGGCAGGAACACCCCGCAAGGCCCCGGTACTCCTCAAACCACAGGCAGCCCCACGCGGCGTGGTATTC
>JAEYUU010000181.1 GCA_023429545.1 Verrucomicrobiota bacterium | reverse complement strand
CCCCGGGAACGTGCATGCCATCGTCTGCCGCCACGTCATCGAGCATGTGAGTGATGTGGGCGCATTCCTCCGCCTCCTGCATGACATGGCACGCAAGGGTGACGCTGAGGTGATCTACCTCGAGACACCCGCATGGGAGTGGAGTGTCGAGAATGGTGCGTTCTGGGACGTCTTCCACGAGCACTGCAACTACTTCACTACGGAAACGCTCCGGCATCTTGCTGAGCAGGCAGGCTTCCGCGTGCTGGAGCACTTCCCCACCTTTGGCGGGCAGTATCAGTCGCTCTATCTGGGGATCGACCCGGCATCATCCGTGCCTGGGCGGGAGCTTCCGCGGCGCACCTCGCTTCAGGCGTTTGCTCGGCAGACCATCAAGGCCAGGGAACAACTGCGCCACACCCTGATGGATGCGAGAGCGGGCCGCCAGGCTTACGCCATCTGGGGAGCCGGAGCCAAGGGCGTGACCCTCGCAAACAGCCTGCACCACGACCAGATCCCGCCAACAGTGATCATCGACTGCAATCCGGGCAAGTCAGGATCCTTCGTTCCCGGGGTTGGCGTGCCGGTTCACCTACCCAACGCAGAAGTCCTGCGAGACGTGCCCCTCATCCTCGTGCCAAATCCCAACTACCTGCCGGAAATCAAAGCAACGTTGAGCAGCATGAGCTTGAGCCCCACACTCGTCACTGTTTGATGGACGTTCATTCCGTTCCGCAATCCCCATGCCCCCTTTCACCGTTCTCATTCCCACACTGAATCGCTGCGGCACTCTGGCGCACACGCTGCAGTCATGCATCGCACAGCAGGATGAGAACTTCCGCGTCATCGTGAGTGATAATCACAGCACGGATGACACACGCGAGGTGGTGGAGTCCTTCCGCCGGCGTGATCCGCGTGTCACGTATGTCAGGCCTCCGCGCCGCATGAGCATGGCCACTCACTATGAGTTTGCCTTTGATCAGGTTGAGGATGGCTTCGTCATGTTGGTCGGCTCGGATGACGGTCTGCTTCCCGGCGCCATGCCCCGGGCCAGAGAATGCCTGCGGCGTTACCCCAATGCCAGGGCACTTCACGCGCCTCCTTGTGCGGCCTACTACTATCCAGATCTGGGCTCAGACGACGCTGGCATCCTGTACTTGCGGGTGAGTCCCAAGGAAGAGCTGCGTAATGGCATGGAATGGCTGGAACGCATCGGCCGCTCTGAGGATAATATCACGGATCTGCCCATGCCCTACCAGCTCGCCTGGGTGCATATCTCCGTGCTCAATCAAATTGCGAAGGTGTCGGGGCGCAGGATTCACTCATCCATACCGGATGTGTTCCTGAGCATCGCCGTGGCGTCCCAAGTGGGTGAATATGTGCATGTAAACCCCGGCTTCGGAATCGGGGCCGTTTCGGTGACGAGCAACGGCGCCGGCACCACACACCCCAAGGGCGACCGTTCCCTGGAGGTCGAATTCCAAAAGCAGAACGAGATCCCCTTCCACCCGCTGGTCGGCTACTCCCGCTCCGTGCCCGTGCTCATCGGCGAGTGTCTGGCCCAGGCGCGGGATGCAGGACTTCTGGCCAAAGATTTCCACATCGCCTGGGACCGTTTTGTCATCAGGGCCTACCACCAGTTCATGACCGAACCATGGAGCGATGCGGAGCGTGCTGCGAATCTTGAAACAGTGCGCTTCCTCGCCTCCAACACAGGACATCTGGACATTCTTGAATCAGCGAAACAATTTCCCTCGGTGCGCGAATGGACGCTGCAGCACAGCTTCCTGTGTGAGTCGCCCGAGAGCGCGGAATGGGAGATGGCATTCGATACCCGCCCACTCTCCATGTATGGGGTGCATCAAGCAGCCCGTCTGGCCGAGGCACTGATGCGCACCGCTCCATCGACCAATGTACATTTCCCTTCGGGACCGGAAGGCCGGGCCACTCTTGCCACGTTCAGCGTGCTGCAGCAGGCGCAACAAGCCGCGAAACTGCGCGCCTCCATCCGCCGCACCACGCACGAGTCTGAACGACGCGCCGCAGAGCGGGACCGGGTCAAAGCTTCTCTTCGCGAAGCACGCGGCAAGCAGGAAAAGCTGCGCGAAAAACTAGGTGCCAAGTGATGGAGAAGTTCACCGTCATCATCCCAACCCTAAACAGGGCGGAGATTCTACGCCCTACCCTGGACTCATGTGTCTCCATCCAGGATGAGAACTTGCGGATATTGATCAGTGATAACCTGAGCGAGGATCACACTCTGGACGTGGTGGCGGAGTATCGCCAGAGGGACCCCCGGATCCGCTTGATCCAGCCCAAGTCGCGTCTCGGTCAGTCGGGACATTGGGATTTCATCCTGGAGCATGTGACCGAGGGGTTCATCATGCTGCTGGGTTCGGATGATGCACTGCTGCCCGGTTCGGTCGCTCGCGCCCGCGAGTGCCTGGAAAGCCATCCCGGATCGCGCATCGTGTACGGGCCCCCGTGTGTCACCTATTTCTATCCCGAACTCTATACGGAGGATTCTGCCGGAAGGCTGTACGTAAGATTTGCCAGGGGGCAGGAGATTCGAAACAGCCGTGAGTGGCTCACCAGGGTAGCCCAGTCGCAGTGCGATGCCACGGTGCTGCCCCTACCCTACCAGCTTGCGTGGGTCCATGTCTCGTTGTTGCGGGAGCTCGCTTCCAAAGCTGGAAGATTCATCCTCAGCCCCGTGCCCGATGTCTCCCTGGGTGTGGCACTCGCAGCGCTCGAAAAGGAATTCGTCTGCGTCTCTCCTGGCTTCAGCGTGGGTGGCGTGTCTGCCACGAGCATTGGCACCGGCGTGGTGCATCCCAAGGGTGATCGCACTGTGGAGAAGGTGTTTCTGGGTGGCAGCGAAATTCCCTTCCACCCCAAGGTTCCCTACATTCGTTCCGGTCACGTGTGGTCAGGGGACGTGCTGTTGCAGGCCAAGGAAGCCGGGTTGCTTCCCCCTGACTTCCCCATCGCCTGGGACAGGATGGTGGCACGCTCGTTTCTCCAATTCGAGGTCGAGCCATGGAGCGACGCGGACAAGGAGGTCAGTCGCCAGAGATTGAGGGAACTCGCCAAAAACGTGGGTTGCATGGAGATGGTGGAATCACTGGATGCCGCAGAGTCCACCGAAGCCTGGGCAGCCTCTCTGTCCTTCTTGAAGGACTGGAAGGAGGTCCCGTGGGACATTGTCCTCGATGTCCGACCCCTGGGCATCAAGAACGTCCACCAGGCGGCGCAGTTCGCCGAGATGCTCATGCTTTCCGCGGGAGAATGCCGTGAGTCCACACCTCAGTTTGAGCAGGCTTCGCCTGAACAATTGCTCATGTGGGCCGTGCTTCAGTTGTCCGAGCAGCAGCTCAAGACTCAAGGTAAGCTGCAGAGCACCACCCAGCAATCCATGCGCCGGGCCCACGAACGGGATCAGGCCAAGAACAAGAACAAGCAGCTTCTGGAGAAGGTCAAAAATTTGGGTGATAAAATCGCAAGCACCAAACGCCCCAGTCTGCGACAAAAGATCTCCCGCTGGCTGCGCCGATCCTCCTGATTACATTCTGGCCGATTCCCATGCAGTTGTTCATGATGCCATATTCCCTGTCCTCAAAAGGAATGCGCACGTTCCGCATCACACCAAATCCGTGCTCGCCTCTGCTCCCAATATGCAGGAACATCTGCGCAGAGAACTGACCTGAAAATGGCAAGGCCAGCCGTGCTCAACTCATGAACATCCTGCGAACAGAAATTGAAGGCGTCGTCCTCGTGGAATCCCTACCGCACCACGATGACCGCGGCTTCTTCGCGCGCACGTATTGTGAGAAGGAATTTGCCGCTGCCGGGCTGAACACCAGATGGGTGCAGCACAATCACAGCCTGAGCCGCACCGCCGGCACGCTGCGCGGGATGCACTACCAAGCCAGCCCAAGCGAGGAGATCAAGC
>JAEYUU010000149.1 GCA_023429545.1 Verrucomicrobiota bacterium | reverse complement strand
ACCGAAGGTGGTGAGGAAGTAGTTCGACACGGCACCGTCCGCGATCTGCACGGCGCGGGCGCTGAGGGGCAGGCCCTGGAACTTGTTCTTCGTCTCCGTCACCTGGGAGATGGCATCCATCGCCGTCTACAGCGAACTCGTGGAAACAGCGCGGAGTCGCAATACACCACGCATCCCACCCTCCTGGCAATCCTGACGACCGGGCAACCCTTCTGCGCTCAACAGAATAATGTGGGCACGTCACGCAAGGACGCCTCCACGTGCATGACGACGCAAGATGGCTTCCAAACTCAAGCGGTCAGACTTGCTCACACGTAACGCTTCCGAGGCAGCAGGCATCTCCCTTCATGCCACTTCCAAACATATATTTATGGACGATGTACCAAAATGTGGAGCAAAACGACGAACCTTGACTTTATGCTTCAAGGACCATGCGGTTTTGTTATACAAATAATGAAACCTTGTCGAATTAAAGGCCTTTCAATCTTCCTACCACCATGCCAGATGATATCTCTCTTCTCATTGTAGGCGGCAACCATACCGATACGACACTGGTACAGCAACTCCACCAGACGGTGAAAGACCTTCATGAAAAAGGAGTGCCTGTCATTCTTGCAGTGGAAAATTCCAAGGGAGTGGACGTGGACCGGATGATCCGCTTTACGGCGCAACAGGCTGCTGAATTACAGGTCATTTCCGAAGGCCCGATGGAGGGCAAGACGGTGGGGGAACGTGTCCGCGAAAAGGCCCTCCAAATGGGTGTGGAACTGAAAAACCCAAAGCCTTACTTCCCTCAGGTGTTGGACTTCAACGAATCTACTTTTAACCCTAAAATCTGTCCAAAAGAAATCATTGATCGCGGTCCGACTTACGAAGCGATGTGTGAACTCTACAAGTTCGCCAAACAGGAAGGCATCACCCTGGAAGGGATTGACCGCACACCGGAAGACCTCCAGAAACTCGAGCGAACGGGGCTGAACATGTATCGCTACGATCTCGTCACTACCCTCGAACCTTTTCGTATTGAAACCATGTCAAACAACCTGGTTCACCTCATGGAGAGGATGTCGGAAAATGGCACCGGTGGCGTCATCCTCACGCCGGACTTGGGTGCGGGCCTCGTGGCCTCGCTCAAGACAGCCGTGGACGGAAAAGTCGCGCTTTCTCAGCCCCTCCAAAACACCAAGGTAAACGTGCAAGCCATCTCTTCCCAGCAGGAAGGACTCAGCACAAGTACGATGGAGGAGACGATGATATCGAGCGCCCGCTCCATCGACAAGATGGATAAGCTTTACGCAAGGGTGAATATCCACCCAAACGGATACTTGATGGATTTGGCGAAGCAGACCATCACCAACATTGAAGAACAAAGCATTCCCATCGTACCGAGCAACGATATCCACTCGCACCTCGATACCTTGCTGAAGGAGAAGCTTACTCTACAACAAGAGAATGTCAGGCAGTTGGATGACCATCCATCCGAGACGAAAGTTGAGGTCGAAGGTAACAGCAATCCTGGATTTCGGCCCGGATCGGTTGGATCCGAGATCCTGGCCAGGGGTGGCGTTGTCCGCGCTCAAACAGGGGAAAAAGAGCACCAAGTGCGTGGGTACTCCCAGTGAAAACATCCATGCCATTGATGCCCGTTCCTTGAGCCCGCATTTGATGACGGCCTATCATCAAGCAATAAATGCAGCCTGCCGCCGACATGCATCACTGCGGAGTCGGAATACACCCACGGGACCTTGTTCGAAAGCGAAGTGGCCAGGGGTGTGCTTTGAGCGCCGTCCTGAGGGACTTCGGCGAGTCCCTCTCCCTGCGAGGGCACCCGCTCGTTCATCAATGTTTCGAAGGGTTGCAATACCAAAAACAAAAACGCCGGGGGTTCATCACACCCGGCGTTCTCGAAGAAACAAATGGTCGCTCGTCGTCGCCGACCTCGCGCTTAGTGCGTGAAGTAGAACTCCTTGGCATTCAGCAGCGCCCAGAAGAGGTCTTCCAGCACGGCCTGCTTGGTGTCGGTGGTTTCGGCGAGGGCCTTGTTGATGGCGGCAAGCTCCTTCTCCTTGGGAGCGCGACCGAAGGCGCGGAGGTAGATTTCATCCACGATTTCCTTCTCGGTCTTGCCCTCCTTGAGCATGCGGGGGATGAGGCCACCCTGACGGATGCGATCATTCACCGCGTCACCATTCATGAGGTGCAGCGCCTGGGAGAGCGTGGGCTCCATCTTCACCTCGCACGAGCACACGGACTCACGCTTGGCGCGACCGAAGGTGGTGAGGAAGTAGTTCGACACGGCACCGTCCGCGATCTGCACGGCGCGGGCGCCGAGGGGCAGACCCTGGAACTTGTTCTTCGTCTCCGTCACCTGGGAGATCGCATCCAGCAGCACCTCAGCGCGCACACGGCGCACCATGGAGTGCGAGAAGTTCCGCTTGTCCGATTCATTGCTCTCATTCACCTGCGACGTGCGCTGGTAGGTATGGGAGGTCACGATGTCGCGGACCAGCTTGCGGAAGTCATAGTTGTACCCCGTGAGGCGGTTGCTCAGCTCGGTCATCAGCTCCGGATTGGAGGGAGGGTTCGAGATGCGGACGTCATCCACGGGATCCACGATGCCCACACCGAAGAAGTGCGCCCACACAATGTTGGAGATGTTCCGCGCAAAGTAGGGATTCTCAGGCGAGGCCATCCACTTGGCCATGACCACACGGCGGTCTTCACCGGGCTTGATCTCAGGCGTGCCGCCTCCAAGGAACTTGGGCTTCATCACCGCCTTGGTAAGGAACTGGCGCGCCTCACCGCCCTTGCTGTTGTACACCACGACCTCCTGCGGATCGTCCGTCGCCTTGCGGCCAATCTGCATGAAGAAGGCCTGGAAGCCATAGTAGTCGTCCATGGTCCACCGGTCGAAGGGATGGTTGTGGCACTGCGCGCACTGGATGCGCATGCCCATGAACACCTGGGCCACGTTTTCCGTGAGCTTCAGGGGGTCCAGTTCCATCTGGTAGAAGTTCACCGCAGGGCTGGAGACCGTGCCGCCAGTGCTGCCCAGCAACTCG
Source organism: Verrucomicrobiota bacterium (assembly GCA_023429545.1). Lineage (GTDB taxonomy): Bacteria > Verrucomicrobiota > Verrucomicrobiia > Verrucomicrobiales > Verrucomicrobiaceae > Roseimicrobium. Next base: position 2,543 of record JAEYUU010000149.1, on the reverse strand, counting down.
ATCACGATCTCGTTGAGCGGCATGTTCTTGCCGATGCGTTCGGCGAGCCAGTTGTAGTACAGCAGCGCGTTCTTGTAGAAGGGCGGACGGTTGTTGTTCAAACCCGAACGAATCTGGAGCAACTCAGCCCATTTCATCACCCACATTTCGGTGAACTCCTTGCGCTGCAGCAATCCATCCACCAGCGCGGTGCGCTTCTCGGGATTGGTGTCCGTGACAAAGGTCTTCACCTCATCTGGCGTGGGATACATGCCCACGAGGTCGATGTACACGCGGCGCACGTATTCCTCGTCGCCGGCAATCGGAGACGGGAAGATGCGCAGCTTGTCCAGCTTGTTGTTCACCAGCGTGTCGATGTAGTTGGCCTCAGCCAGCTTCGGACGCTCGTACTTCAGCCCGTCAGGGATGACGATGATCTGCGAGACGATGGAGTACACATCGAAACGCGCCAGGACGAATGCCTCGCCACGGTCTCCGGAGGTAACCAGTCCGCCCTTGGTCACGGCGGCGGTGGGGTCGTTGTTTGAACTGAAGATGACCAGGTCCGTCACGTCGCGATCCGTGCCGTCGGAGTATTTTGCCCGCACGGTAATCTGCTGCTGGGCACCCTTGCCCTCCAGCACGGTCTGCGTGGGGTAGATTTCAATGCCGGTGACCTTGGCCACGTCCGCCTTGTCATCCGGAGCGCCCATCTGAATCCATTCGATGAGCACCTTGAAGTAGTCCGACTCCTTGGAGAAGGCGTCGTTGCCCGTGTGCGGCACGGCACCGATGGATTTCTCCAGAATGGTGCTTTCCTCGGGGACGGCCAGGTTGACGCGCCGGCCCACCATCTCACGGGTGATGCGATTGTAGTCGCCTGCGGGGTCGTAACCAAACAGGGAAAGCATGAAGCCATCCTTGCCGCGTGCCGCGCCGTGGCAGCCGCCCTGGTTGCACCCGCTGCGGAGGAAGACGGGCATCACATCCAGCCGGAAGGAAACCTCGCGGTCCGCCTGGGCCGCCTTCACCTCGACCGGCGCTTTCACCACGGTGCTGCCAATCGTGGCCACCAGTTCGGTTTTGCCATCCGTGACAGGCTTGAGCATGTTGCCTTCCACCTTGGCGACCTTGTCATCCACCAGCTTGAGGTTGGCGAATTGGGTTACGTCCTGCGTGGTCGCATCTGCGAACTTCGCCTGCACGACCACGCGGTTGAAGTCACGCTTCGTTTCCAGGGTGTAGCTGTCCGGAAGAATCTTCACCTCGGTCACCGTGGGGAGCTTCCTCTGGAAATCAGCAAGCGCCTTCAGCTCTTCCGCGCTGCGGTGGCGGAGGGCCAGGCCCTGCGGCCAGTTCGCGCCTTCGGCAATCCATCGCTTCAGCACGTCAATTTCCTGCGCCGTGAGCGTTCCGCCCTTGGGTGGCATGATGTCATCATGGTCCGCGGGAAGGATGACGCGCTTGAGAATCTCGCTCTTGTCCGGCTGGCCCGCTACGAGGCCGGGTCCGGTCTCACCGCCCTTGAGCAGGTTTGCCTGCGTGTCCATGAGCAGCTTGCCCTTCACCTTGGCCGGATTGTGGCACTCCAGGCACTTGGTTTCCAAAAGGGTCTGCACATCCCGGGTGAAATCCACTGGTCCGGCAGGAGCAGGAGGTTGCGCGAAGGCGGAGCCAGCCACCAGCGTAAGGCTGGCGAGCAGGCCGGCTCCGAAGGGATGGCGCGGGTGGTTGAAAAACTTCATGGCTTCTGGGGGCAGTGGTTGCTGAGGGGACTTGAATTAGTACGCGTCTGGGAGGAACGAGTAATCAACGAATCAAACGGTCATGGGGCGGAGCCTGGGACTTTGGGGAACTCTGGCCTTGGCTTTGTCCGAAGGGGGAAAGGGCGGCGCGGTTGGAAGTTCTTGGTTCTTTGTTAGGAGGCTGATGAATCCGATGCCGAAAAACTAACCACGAACTAAGAACTAGGAACCCCTCACTTCTTCCCCGCCTCTGCACGAAGCTGCTCCAACCGGGAGAGCGGCTTGGGGGCGGCGGGCTTGGCTGCGCCGGGCTTGGCGTTCGCAGCCAACTGGGGAGCAGCGGGAGCGGCGGCGGGTGCGGGACGCGGCTTGTCGATACGGAGAGTGGAACCAACCGAAACGCGGTGCGTGGTGGTGCCGCCTTCCACGGGCACCTTCACCATGACGAAGAGGTTCCCCTGCTTGCCCACGGGGGACTTGTCATTGGTCTTCACCTTGAAGCTCACTTCCTTGGTGTCCTTGTTGATCTTCGCCGGCTCGATGGTGATGGTATCCGGCACGCCCACGACGGCAGCTTCCGCGTCGCCATTGAAGGGCTGGGCCACCTCCAGCTTGCAAGTCATCTCCGTTTCCTTCCCCTGCTCCACGGCTGCCAGAGCCATGGCGGGAGCGGTGATGTAGGCGGGAGCGGTGGTCACCTCGCAGAATGGGGAGGCGTTGTACACGCGGCCGTTGCCGGCGTCCGCCTCGCCCATGACCACGAAATTCCACTTCCCTGCGGCCACGTTGGCATTCGCGTCCAGCACAAAGGTGCACTCA
>JAEYUU010000023.1 GCA_023429545.1 Verrucomicrobiota bacterium | reverse complement strand
GGCACTCCTCGCGCTAGATCGGCGCGGGCGATGTTTTCACCACTGACCTTTTCCAGCGCCAGCTTCACCGTTTCCTCTGCCACTTCGCCGGGAATGATGACCACGCCGTCCTCGTCACCAAGGATATAATCTCCGACCTTGGTGCTGACTCCTCCGATTGTGATGGGTTCGCCGATTTCAATGATGTCCGCGCGCCCCTTGCTGTCGGCGGGATGGAAGCCAATGCCGAAGATGGGGAATTCCAGATCCTTGATTTTCCACATGTCACGGGTGCAGGCGGTCATAACGACGCCGTGCACGCCTTTGAATAGACAGGCAGTGGTGAGGAGCTCACCCCAGAAGCCGCAACTGCGGTCATCTCCCGCGTCCACCACGAGCACATCCCCCTTCGTGAGGCCGTCCACCGCGGCGATTTCGAGCTTGTAGGGCTCGGCAGGGATGGCCAGTACCGTAACGGCCCTGGCGGGGAAGACGCGCCCGCAGATTTTTTGCGTGGGCGTGAGCGGGCGGATATGCGAGGAGAGCGTCTGATGCCGGAGACCAAGGCCATCGAGCACGTCCGCGACCACGGCGGAATACAAACTGGAGAGAGAGGTAAGAATATCGGACATGGGAGTGTAGGAATAAAAACCAACGCAGCGAAGCGGCATCATCTGCCACGCTTCTTTGCGCTTTTTCTTGCGCCTCCCCTCCCCTCACGCTTCGATCAGTCACATCCACACTCCATGACCACTCCCTGGTACGAGATTTCCAACATTGCAGAGATTCCCACCCCCTCGCTGGCTGTCTGGCCGCACCGCATCGAGGAAAACCTGCGCCGCATGGTGAAGATGGTACAAGGCAATCCTGCCCGGCTGCGCCCTCATATGAAGACCCACAAGATGCCGGAGGTGATCAAGCTGCACCTCATGCACGGCATCACGAAATTCAAGTGCGCCACCATCGCCGAGGCGGAGATGACGGCGGCAGAGGGGGCGGACGAAGTCCTGCTGGCCTATCCCCCAGTAGGGCCGAATATTTCCCGTCTCCTGCGACTGGTGCAGAAATTTCCGCATACAAAGTTCGCCGCCACCTCCGACAGCGAACCCGCCGCACGCGCGCTGTCAGAAGCCTGTGCCGCCGCCCGCATCACGCTGGACGTGTATCTCGATCTGGACTGTGGCATGCATCGCACCGGCATCGCACCGGATGATGCGGCACTGGCGCTCTACCGCCTGCTGACCACGCTGCCCAGACTGAACGTGGCGGGCATCCATGCCTATGACGGGCACATCCACGATTCAGATCTCGCTGCGCGGAAGGCCGCGGTGGAGACAGCCTTCAGAGCTGTGGAAACGTTTCGAGATCGGCTGCTGACCGAGGGACTGCCAGTGCCAAACTACATCGCGAGCGGCACGCCGACGTTCGGCATCCACGCGGCACGCGGCACCTATGAGTGCAGCCCGGGCACGTGTGTGCTGTGGGACTGGGGCTATGGCACGAAGCATCCGGACCTGGACTTCCTGCACGCTGCGCTGGTGCTCACGCGTGTGATCAGCAAGCCCACACCAGGCCGTCTCACCGTGGATCTCGGACACAAGGCCATTGCTGCGGAGAATCCGCACCCTCGCGTGCATTTCCTGAATTTGCCGGATGCGAAGGCCGTGATGCACAGCGAGGAGCACCTCGTGCTGGAGACGCCCCGAGCGGATGAATTCCAGATTGGCGATGTGCTGTACGGAGTGCCGTGGCACATCTGCCCCACGGTGGCGCTGCACTCCTATGCCAATGTGGTGCGCGACGGACTCGTGGAGGACACCTGGCGCGTGGCGGGGAGAGAACGAGTCCTGTCAGTCTGACCTTCGTACGCTGAAAACTTGAAACTGAAAACGTAGAACTGGCAACGCTCCCGCCCAATCCGTCCATGTCCCAACCCTTCATTCTCGACGCCCACCTTGATCTCTCCATGAACGCCATGGAGTGGAACCGCGACTTCACCCGCCCCGTCTCCGAGATTCGTGAGCGCGAGCAGGGCCAGACGGACAAGAAGGATCGCGGCAATGGCGTCGTCAGCCTCCCTGACATGCGGCGTGGTCGCATTGGCATCTGTGTGGCCACGCAGATTGCGCGTTATGTGAAGCCCTCGAACCGGCAATTTCCCGGATGGCACTCACCGGCCCAGGCATGGGCGATGACGCAGGCACAACTGGCATGGTACCGCGCGATGGAAGAGGCAGGCGAGATGCGACAGATTCGAAATGCAACGCAACTCGATGAAGTGCTAAATCTCTGGACGGAGCCAGAAGCTCCAAAAAATACGGAGAAGCTGCCCATCGGCTATGTGCTCTCTCTGGAAGGCGCGGACTCCATGATCACGCTGAAGCATCTGGAGCGCTCGTATGCGGACGGCCTGCGCATTCTCGGTCCAGCGCACTACGGACCCGGCACCTATGCCCCCGGCACGGAGTGGGATGGACCGCTCACGCCAAAAGGCCGTGAACTCGTGCAGGAGATGGACCGCCTGCACATGATCATGGACACCACGCACTTCACCGACCCGGCGTTCTGGGAGGCGGTGGAGCTTTTCAAGGGGCCCATCTGGGCCAGCCACCAGAACTGCCGTGCCCTGGTGAATCATCAGCGCCAGTTCACCGACGAGCAACTCAAGCATGTGATCGATCGCGGCGGCGTCATTGGAGCGGCGCTCGACGCGTGGATGATGGTGCCGGGCTGGGTGAAGTACACCACGAAGCCGGAGGACGCCGGCGTGAGCCTCAAGCACATGGTGGATCACATCGACCATGTGTGCCAGCTCGCGGGCAATTCGCTGCATTCCGGCATTGGCACGGATCTGGATGGCGGCTTCGGCAAAGAGCAGGCGCCACTGGATCTGGATACCATCGCGGATCTGCAAAAGGTGCCCGGACTGCTGGCTGATCGAGGTTACAAACCCGAGGACATCGAGAACATCATGCACGGGAACTTCCTGCGCTTTCTGCGGCAGCATCTGCCGAACTAGCGCCACCGAGAATCTGCCACGTGACGACCATGCCAACTGGAAAGCAGCCCTTCGACCTCACCGGGCAAAACATCTGGGTCTTCGGAGGCGCAGGTTATCTGGGTCGTGCCGTGGTACGGCTGCTCGCGCAGATGCAGGCTCGCGTGCTGTGCGTGGACATGGAGCAGCGGGCGCGGCAATTCGTGGAAGAAGAGAATCTGGAG
>JAEYUU010000006.1 GCA_023429545.1 Verrucomicrobiota bacterium | reverse complement strand
GCCTTCGAGCAGAAGAAAAGGGAACTCGCGGCCACGATGCCGTACGTGGTCAGGGAGGAGCGGAGGGATGAGGTCTGGGGCATGTCGATGGGGGCACTGGAAAACAAAAACCCCGCGCGCCGGTGAGGGCGGGCGGGGGGGTGAGGAAATCGAAAACTGCTGTCTTTCGCGTTCGTCGCAGCCTGCGTCATTGCATCACTGCGCCACCACTCCGCCCTGCCGGCTTGCTGAGCCAGAGGCGGATGACGCTAATGATAATGGCGGCGATGGCGCGCATGAAGGCTCATTCCATAGGATACGAATCCGCGGGCGTCAATAGCGAGGTCGCTCCCCGCTTCTGGGCAAAGCCGGTGCCGGGGCTGCGATAAGCGGTGCCGCTATTCCCGTGTGTCCGACGCGTTTTTCAGTTCCCTCGCCCTTTTCAGGTCCGCCGCAGCCCTGTCGGTTTCGCCTCGTTCCAGATACAACCCACCGCGGTTGCCATACGCCCAGGCATTTTTGGGATCGCGTTTGATCATGAAATTCAGCCGTTCGATCGCCTCATCCACCCGACCGGCTACGATGTCCTCGTGCGCTTTCACCCCCTGCCAGCTGACGGACCATGGAGCCCACCAGAGCGGTACCAGCGCCGCACCCGCGAGCACGAACGCCGCAGCAATCAGCGGCGCGCGACGCTGGCGCATCACAAAGCACTCTGCCACCGCCACTCCAAAGATGAGTCCGGAAAGGTGGGCCGCATTGGCTATGGGCAGGATGTCCCCGGCTGTCAGGAAAAAGCAGATCACCAGCCACACGAAGAAGACCTGAATGGTGCTCCGGACAATGATCTGCTGAAATCTCGGATACGCAGGGCGGCTGCGCCACATGAACCCGAAGATGGCGTACACCACCCCTGAAGCTCCAATGCCCGTGGTGTCAGACACGGCGAGCTGCCACGTGGCACAGATGAGCGCCGCCCCCAAATAGAATACCAGGAAGCGCAGCGACCCGATTTCGTCCTCCATCAACCGACCCAGCTGCCAGAGCCAGTACAGGTTGAAGAAGGCATGCACGGGCGCGATGTGCACGAAGGTCGAGGTCATGGTCCCCCACCACGCCCCCGCCCAGATCTGCTCCGGAGGGAGGAATCCAAACCTCGACAACACCGCCCACGAGTGTTTGTCCCCTTCCAGATTCAGCCCTACAAACACGCCCACACAGATCAGCACTGCGCTCCACGTGACCCAGGTTCGCTTCGTGATCACGACCGGCGCGGCAGGCGGGCTCTCACCCACCTCACGCGGAAATGCATCGACGCCCTGTTCCTTTTGCTCCATGGCACACGATACGCCGGAGCATCGCACGGGGACTCCTCGGGTTGAAGATACCTTCACCCGGTAAAGCCGCCCTCGCTCCGGCGTTCTTCCTAGCCTCGCGTCAGACCACGCGTGTCGGAGATCTCCGCCCCGCTGAGGTTCAGGCCGCCCTGCTTGGCATCCGTGAGATTGGCACCGTCCAAATCCGCGTCGCTGAAATCCGCCTCGGTCAGATCGGCGCCAGTAAAGCTGGCTCCAGAGCACTGGGCGCCCTCGGCGAAGGCATGGCTCAGGTCCGCGCCGTCCAGTTGAGCGCCCTGCAGGCTGGTCTCGCAGAGATTGGCATCCCGCATGTTCGCATTGATGAAGCGCGCGCCATCCGCATCCGTGCCCTCCAGGATCACACCCCGGAGATCAGCGCCGGTGAAATCGGTGCCCACCAGCGTGGCACGATCCAGCCTCGCATCCGGAAGGATGGCCCTGGCCAGGTTCGCCCCGGTGAGATCGGTACCCGTGAGGTCGGCATTCTTTTTGGACAACTGCTTGCCAGACGCTCCATTGCTGGAGAGCCATTCCGCGTGCGCGCGCAGTTCCTGGGGAGACAGGTCTTGGGACATGAAGGCAGTGTTATCCGCACCTTTTTACGGGCGTCACGCGATTTCTCGAATTTTCCACAGGCCTGCCTTCTTCCCGAGACCTCAGAATGGACGAAACGCCAACCAGCAGAGCAGCAGAAAATGAAAGCGCGATATGCGGCGCAGGCGGTGCTCGATCACTCCACCTCCCTCCCCGAAACTCCCCCTCAAGCATCGGGAACACCCCTGCCCCCATTATTGCCTGCGCATCCTCTGGCACACCATTCACCAGCAGCGCGCCTATCGCACCGTCCTACTTCCATCCTTCGCTGCCTGTCTGCGTTGCGTTTCCTCCTTCGAAAGAACTCCCCACTTGCGCGATTCCGCTTCCGCGTGACCATGATCGCCATGGAGATTTTCATCACCGGCACGGATACGGATGCCGGAAAGACTTATGTAACCTGCCGCCTCCTGGAGGCATTCAAGGCGGGCCGCCAGATCGCCGTGGGATGCAAGCCCTTCTGCTGCGGCAGCCGGCAGGATGTCGCCGACCTGCGTGAATCAGGCGCCGATGGCTTCAGCATGGATGAACTTAATCCGTGCTGGATGAAGATCCCCGCTTCGCCCTACGCCTCCTCACTGATCGAGAATCTGCCCATCGAGCCGGATGCAGTGCTCGCCGCCTGTGTTTCGTTGCGCTCCCGCGCGCAGCACATCCTCGTGGAGGGGGTGGGCGGCTGGGAAGTTCCCATCACCGAGCGTTACACCGCCGCCGACTTCGCGGAGCACCTGGGCTGGCCCGTCGTCGTCGTGGTGAACAATAAACTCGGCGCACTCAACCACACCATCCTCACTGTGCGGAACATCAAGTCCCGCGGCCTCACCTGCCCCGGCGTCATCCTCAACTACGCCTCCGCCGAGCGCGATGCTGCCAGCATCTCCAACAGCATGATCCTCGACCGCATGGGCATCCCCGTGCTCGGCGAACTCATGCACGGCGAGACCGATGCGGGGGAGTTACTACGGGCGATTGAAAGAGCGGTCGCCTAGAAGAGCCTGCTAGTAGTCGTTGTTGAAGAACGCATAGAACAGCGTGTCGGGATTCGACGTCATGTTGGACTCTGCTGGCGGTTGCAATCCCAGCGAATGCAATGGCACCAGTGCATCCTCGCGCGTCAGCACAGTAATC
>JAEYUU010000299.1 GCA_023429545.1 Verrucomicrobiota bacterium | reverse complement strand
CCTATGAAATGAGCGAGGCCTTCAAGCCAGCGAAGCCGGATGCGGGCGATGAAGTGTACCGCCGCAGCCTTTACACATCCTGGCGCAGAACCAGCCCGCCGCCTGCGATGATTGCCTTCGATGCGCCGCGCCGGGCCGTGTGCATCGCGAAACGCGAGCGCACCGATTCACCGCTGCAGGCGCTGATTCTTCTGAACGGCACGCAGTACGTGGAGGCGGCCCGTGTGCTGGGGGAGAAGCTGCATCGCGAAGCGAAGGGTGAGGTGAAGCAGATGATCGAGCAGGCCTTTCTCACCTGCCTGAGCCGCAAGCCAGACGCAAAGGAGATGGCAATCGTACACCAGCTTTATGACGAGCAGCTTACCCATTTCCGGCAGCAGCCCGCGGATGCCGAATCTCTTCTGAAGCAGGGCAATGCGAAGCGCGATGCCGCCATCGCCGCGCCCGAGGCGGCTGCCGCCACGGTGCTCGCCCAGACGGTCATGAACCATGATGCCTCCGTGGTGAAACGATGATACACTCTACTGACAACACCTCTGGGCCTGTCACCTCCATGAACGCCGCCGGTACCTTCTCACGACGCCAGATCCTCAACCGCTTCGGCATGGGTCTCGGCGGCATTGCCCTTGCTGAGATGCTCGGCAAGGACCAGGCCTTTGGTGCAGCGACCGCTCCTGTGGATCGTGGCTTTCTCGGCGGTACGCATTGGGCGCCCAGGGCGAAGCGCATCATCTATCTCTTCATGTCCGGCGGTCCGTCGCACCTGGACCTGCTGGACTATAAGCCTCTGCTGAATCAACGCCATGGAGAGCAGCTTCCGGACTCCGTTCGCGGAGGCCAGCGACTCACGGGGATGTCGGGCAATCAATCCTCCATCCCATTGGTGGGCTCACCGTTCAAGTTTGCCCAGCACGGGCAGGGCGGCGCGTGGTTCAGCGATCTGCTGCCGCATACCGCAGGCATCGCGGATGAACTTTGCGTGGTGCGCTCGATGTTTACGGAAAGCATCAATCACGGCCCCGGTGTCACGTTCTTCCAGACGGGCAGTCAGATTGCGGGACGTCCCAGCATGGGTTCATGGCTCAGCTATGGCCTCGGCCAGGAGAATGCGAACCTGCCCTCCTTCGTGGTGCTCATCACGAAGGGGAAGGGCGGCCAGCCTCTCGGCGCGCACTTGTGGGGCAGCGGCTTCCTGCCCACGAAGCATCAGGGTGTATTATTCCGCGCGGCGAAGGATCCGGTCCTTTATCTGGGCAATCCCGAGGGTGTGAGCGCGGAGAGCCGCCGCCTCATGTTGGATCGCCTGCGTGATCTTCATGAGCATCAGTTTGAAGGCACGCCGGATCTCGAGATTCAGAATCGCATCGATCACTATGAGATGGCGTTCCGCATGCAGAGCAGCATCCCGGAAGTCGCCGACTTCTCGGATGAGCCGCAGCACGTGCTGGATGCCTACGGTCCCGATGTGAAGACACCCGGCACCTTCGCGGCGAACTGTCTGCTGGCGCGTCGCCTCGCGGAAAAGGATGTGCGATTCATTCAGCTCTACCATCAGGACTGGGATCATCATGGCGGTTTGCCTGGCGCCCTGCCGAAGCTGTGCAAGGAAACCGACCAGCCCGCCGCCGCCCTTGTGAAGGACCTCAAGCAACGTGGCCTATTGGAGGACACCCTCGTGGTGTGGGGTGGTGAGTTCGGTCGCACGAACTATTGCCAGGGAAAGATATCGACCAACTTCGGTCGCGACCACCATCCCCGCTGCTTCAGCGTCTGGATGGCAGGTGGCGGCGTGAAAGCCGGCTCAGTGTACGGCGAGACCTGCGAGTTCGGCTACAACGTGGTGAGAGATGGCGTGCACATTCACGACTTCCACGCCACGCTCATGCACCTCTTGGGCATCGATCATGAACGCCTCACCTACAAGTTCCAGGGGAGACGCTACCGCCTCACCGATGTGCATGGGCACTTGGTGAAGGGAGTGGTGGGGTAGATGCATTCACCCCTGGGACCGAGACACTCCGTTTTCGCTCAGGGCGCCAGTTCTCACGATGCGCTAAATCCACATGACAGGTGCGCGTTCCCATCTCTGATACGAGAAGGATGCGGGCATTTGGTGAACAATGCGATTGTCTAGGAGCATCGACATTGGACTGTGAAGGTCGGCCCTCCTGAGCGACAACGGAGTGTCGCGGTCTCAGGATAGTCTGGCTCCGTCTGTGTGGAAAACTACTTTCGGTGTGCCCGCTTCCGGTATTCCTTCGGGTTGCACTTCATCGCACTGCGAAAGACACGATTGAAATACGACAGGCTGTTGAACCCATTTCCGAAGGCGATCTCGCCTACGGAGGCGCTGCCGGCCACCAACTCACGGCAGGCGGAGTCGAGGCGGACGCGGTTCACAAAGGCACTGAAAGGCGTGCCGGCGTGCTTGCCGAACTGGCGGGCGAAGGTGGCTTTGCTCATGCCGGCGACTTTCAGGACGTCGGAGAGGGGGAGGGGCTCGCGGAAGTGATCCAGGATGTGGCGGATGGCGCGCTCGATGGCGGGCTGGTGGGCGTGCAGTCCGGAGAGGTCGAAGGGGCGCGTCGAGTGACGCTGCCATTCACGCCGTGGAGCGCGGGCCAGGGTCATGAGCAATTGCAGCAGGAGGTGGAGGCGCCCCATGCC
>JAEYUU010000570.1 GCA_023429545.1 Verrucomicrobiota bacterium | reverse complement strand
CCTTGATGGGGAGGTTGGAGGTCACGCTCACGTCATCCAGCCACGCACGGTCCTGACCTTCCACATAGAGCGCGATTGCCACGCGGGTCGCTTGCTCGGGCACGTTGATCTCCGCCTCTCCCTTCGTCCAGTCCTGGAAGGCATTGATGTGCAGGATGGGAACGATTTCGCTGAAGGCGAATTTCTCATCGAAGAAATGCGCGGCAAACGTGGCTTTTGCCCCCGGGTCCACCTTCACCCAGCCACCGACCTTCAGCTTGAGAGGTTCGGGCGGGGGAGCCTTGATGTCAGACGGCACTGCGCCAGCCAGTGGCGCAGCTTCCTTCGGAGGATCGCGCAGCAGCACCATCTGGTGGGCGCAGCCGCGTTCGTTGTCCGTGTTCTTCCTGCGGTCCACCACGAGGCTGGCTTTTCCTCCGTGGAAGTACAGCGTGTCCCGCCGCACTTCGCACGGGCCGGACTTTCCATTCCAGCCGATGGGCGGCGCCACGTCGTCGCCGTCCTCCATCCCACTGTTGCGCAGGGGAACCTCATGAGCCTTGGCGAAGCATGATGTCGTGACCGTCATCCCCGTCACAAGGGCCGTGCTGAGGAGGAGCAGGACCTTCATGGGAGGGAGTCAGTTGGCGGGCGACGGGGCGTCTGGCTCCGTCCCAGCATCCACCTGGTTTTTCGGTGCGCGGCTGGGCAGCAGCACGAGGACGGCCAGCCCGATGACGCTCAGGAAACCGAGCAGGGAGGTCCACTTCGGCAGGCGTTTCGCAGCCACGAGGTGCGTGCAGCCCCAGGCGAAGATCACGTAGCCCATGATCTCCGCGATGGCGCCGCCGTAGTAGGGGGCGTCGGGTTTGCGTGAGACCTCCTTGATGAAGTCGCCGAGGAACTGAAAGAACAACCCAAAGGCCAGCCCTTGGGAAAGTCCTGTCTTTTGCTCGGGAGTCATCATGATGCGTCCATGGTGCTCACGCGTGGGCTGAGTGCAAGGGGGAAACAGCGCGGGCAATGGATGAGTTTTTGAGCAGGAGGCCTTATTCGCCTTGCCAGCGGTGGGAACGCCGGAGTGAAATGCACCCCGATGAAAGGTTTTTACACACAAGGCATGGTGGTGCTGTTCGAGACTGCGCCCACGCTGGCGTCGCTGCGATGGAAGCTCGAGTCCAAGGGCTATGTCGTGGCGGGCTTGGAGGATGAGAACCAGTGGCCGGAAATGAGCGGCCCCGCACTGATGCTGAACTGGCGCCCTGAGGTGAATGGCACTTGCATTGTGGACATCACGGACCAGCCATGGCCGGACGGCATGGGCGACCCCGAGGAGGAGGCGCAAATTTTCGGCGCGTGGGTCATGGGCGCCTATTGTCCCTGCACGCATCCGGGAGGATTGGAGCGCGCCGTGCAGTATGCGGTCTACCCAGAGGCGGAACAGCATGCGCAGGCGCACCAGGCGTTTGTGCGGGTGCGCATCACATATGTGAAAGGCGCCGGTCAGGACTCCAAGGTGATGCCGCCCGACTACGATCCCCAGCCCGAGGTGCTGTGGCTGGCGGAGGTGACTGCTGCGCTGCTGGAAATGGACGGCGCTCTCGCGTACTTCAATCCGGGCGGTGAGCGTCTTCTTCCAAAGGAACTGCTGGAGGAGGCACTGGACGATAGCAGGGCGCAGAACATCCCACCCATCCAAGCCCTTACCACGGTGCGCTCGATCAGGGTGGATGATGACTGGTCGCTGACAGACACCGTGGGCATGGCGCAGCTCGATCTGCCGGACATCGAAATGGCAACTTCCAATCCAGCCACAGACCATGAAGAGATGCGCCTCTTCCCCATAAACATGAGCATCTACCTCCTGAAATCCGGAGCTGTCATGGAGACCGGCCATACTACGGATGGTCCGAATGGCAAGCTGTGGCGGACGGAGGCACGAGACGAGGGCTGCTTTGCACCACCGCGTCAGGTGTTGCACTGGCGCGAAGATGATGCGCCTGCTGCCCCTGAGGTGTTGAACAAACCCGTGCGACCGGCAGATGGTAGCAGTCGCAGCAGCAGCAGCCGCAGCAGCTCGGATGTGGCTTCTTCCAGCGGAAGTACGGCGCGGGCTGCATCTGAAGCCGGGAATGAAGAGGACTTGATGAGGGAAGCCCTGCATGAAGAGTTGGCGGCGTGTGAGAGGTCCGTGGAGGAATGGATTGGCCGGAAAGACCTGATCAAAGCGCGCGCGATTGAGTGGCTGCACTCGGATGCGTTTGAGAAGTATTATGATGCCGCGCATCTCGAGCGGTGGCTGCTCTTCATCATCGTGTTCATCAAGCCATTTCGAATCAAGGAGCTCTACACGAATGGCAAGCGCCGCATTTTCCACGCGAGCAAGGTGAAGCAGGCCTACCTGGACCTCGCCACGATGGGGGAGGTGTGGTTTGTATCCCCGGTGATTGGAAATGCACAGCTGCGCTGGGCGCCTACAGAATACTTACCCGCGCTGGTGCTGGGCGCCGAGCCTCAAACCACCTCGGACTTCATGCTCGGTCATGTGGTGGCGCAGATGATGGCAGGCATCTACATGGGCGATGGCGATGCGGAAGAGCATCCCAATCTGGCAGCCCTGATGTCGACGGACGAGTATCACGGTTGGAGAAGACGCAAGGTACCCCCGGAGGAGACGAATGGCATGAGGTGCTTTGCCATGGACATCCTGCTGCGTGGTGACTGCATGCCCCCGCCGGATATTGGCTTCATCCCCGTGTTGGTCATGCCTGGGAAGGGACCCGTGGTGCAGATACCCTGGCATGTAGTCCAGGGAGAGCCACCTCCCATGCCGAAGCAGCCGCGCCAGCCATCTCCACCGCCGATGCCACCCGCAGGAGGCCAGGGACCGCCGCCGCTGCCTCCACGGTAAAAAGTGAAATCAGCTTCAGCGGTCCATCGCTTTGTGATGTGCATCACACATCACAAATCCCCACGGCCTGCTTCAGGGAGGCGAGGACGTCGGGTTTCGCGGGCACGAACTCCTGCGCCACGTGACCCTTGTACCCGGTGGCCACGATGGCCTTCATGATGGCGGGGTAGTAGAGCTCCTGCGTTTCATCGATCTCATGGCGTCCCGGCACGCCGCCGGTGTGGTAGTGGGCGAAGTACTGGTTGTCCCGCTTGATGGTGGCAATGACATCGCCCTCCATGATCTGCATGTGGTAGATGTCATACAGCAGCTTGAAGTTGGGCGAGCCGAGCTGCTTGCAGAGCTCCACACCCCACGCGCTCTTGTCGCACATGTAGTCCTTGTGGTTCACCTTGCTGTTGAGCAGCTCCATCACCAGGGTAATGCCGTGTTTCTCCGCGATGGGGAGAACCTTCTTGAGGCCCGCCACGCAGTTCTTGATGCCGGTCTCCTCATCCATGCCATTGCGATTGCCGGAGAAGCAGATCACATGCTTCGCGCCGAAGTCCGCGCTGGCCTTGATATGCGGCTCATATGCTTTCACGAGGAGATCGTGGTACGCGGGATTGTTGAAGCCGTGGGGAATGCTGCCCACCTTCTCGCCGCCGGGTCCCTCGATGGTGGGGAAGCTGATCATGGCGCTGGTGAGGCCGTGCTTTTTCAACGTGTCGAAGTCCGGCGGATCCACCAGGTCGATGGACGTGAGCCCCATCTCCTTGCCCGCGCGGCAGAGGTCATCGAGCGGCACCTTGGGATAGCACCACTTGCAGGCGGAGTGATTGATACGGCCCTTCAACCCGGACGCGGCATCGGCGGCTTCGAGACGGTGGAAGAGTCCGGCAGCCATGGCGGCGGTGGCGCTGGCCGTGGCCGTGGCGCTCTGGAGGAAGGTGCGGCGGGGAATGGGGGACGTGCTCATGGCGACAATGGGAAGACGAGGGAGCATGATGACGGAAGTTGGACGGGATGGGCAAGGGAAAGTAGTTCGTCGCAGGCGCCGCGTCCCACTTTCTACTCCATCACCACATACCGCTTCTCCACCGCATCCACCTTCACCTTGGGCAGGGTCTTCTTCTCTTCAAACTGCACCCAGCCCTTGCGCAGGTCCTTCCAGAAGTCGAGCCACTCGGAGTCCTTCTCCTGTGCCTGCGTCATGCGCTCCTCTGTCATACGAAAGGGGAACACGTGCACCGGCACTTCCTTCTGTCCGGCGTGGATGGCGGACTCCACGATAAGGTAGATCTCCTCAATCACGGGGTCCGTCATGGCAAAGCATCCGAGGCTGACCTTGTTCCCGTGCACCATGAGGAAGTCGCCGGTGCGGCCATGCGCACGGTCGTACTCATTGGGATATCCGATGTTGAAGGAGAGGTGGTACTTGCTTGCGGGATTGAGCAGGCCTGCGTTCGTGCCGTAGAAGCCCTCGGGCGCCTGCAGGTCGCCTACTTTCTGCTTCGGTCCCAGTGCCCCGGACATGGCGGCGATGGGCCACTGCTTCCAGAGCTTGTACTCGGGGGAGTCCTTGGGCTTGAGCCACAGTTCCAGTTCACGCTCCTCCTTCATGATGCGGATGAAGGCGGGATTCCCCAGTGCGAAGCCATCCATGGCGAGCTGCTCCTTGAGTCCTGGCGAGACACGCTCGCGCACTTCGGTGATGCGGGGATTCTGCATGGTCTGGTGAACCGCCGCCCATACACCGCCCGCTGCCATGATGGCAAAGAATCCCAGCCAGAGAAATTGGAGCGCGCGAGGCATGCGCGAAAAATATCAGCGCCGTTGTGCGGTGTCCATGGTGAGAGGGTTTACAAATAGTTTACCTCATACGCGTCCCTCTTCGGTAGGCATACATGCGTGAGGGGATGCACTGCGGACACGAAAAACGGGAGCCCTCGCGGACTCCCGTTCTCATGATATCGATGGTTCGCAGTCCCAGCCTTGCTTACTTCGCCGGCAGCACCTGCACGCAGTCGAGGTGCACGTTGCCCTTCGCGCCGTCCGTGCGGAAGGTCACGGCGGCTTCCGCGCCGGCTTCGAACTTGAATTTGCCCAGCGAGTGGAAGCCCTGCTTCAGCTCGGCGGGTTTCGTCTGGTCCACGGTGAAGTCCTTCTGCCCGTCCGCGCTGAGCACGCTCACGGGGACGGTGGAGCCGCGGTTCTGATGCGGCTGCCAGGCGATGCGCACCTCGTACGTGCCGGTCTCCTTCACACTGAAAGCGAAGCGGGCGGCGGCGCCCTTCGCTCCCGTGTACTGGTAACCCTTGTTCACATGTGGCTTGAGGCCCTCGCCCTTGCTCCAGGTTCCGGTGAGCTCGGCCTCTTCGTCATCAATGACGAGTCCTTCGAGCTTGGCAGGGTTGATGGAGTCCTCCACGAGCTCGGGTAGCTGTGCCGCGTTCGCGGGCATGTAGAGCTGGCCTTCGATGCTGTCGCGGCGCATGGCGCCCGGCTGGCGCATGAGGTCCTTGAGGTTGTCCAGGTACTGCTCGTACACACCACGCGGCGTGGTCTGGTGGCGCACGGTGAGGTAGGCGGCCTTGCCCACCACTTCACCCATCATGCCGCAGGTGCGCATCACGCGGATGGTGCCCAGCGCATTGTGGTCCACCGAGATGCAGCGGCCCGCCATGAAGAGGTTCTCAATGTTCTTCGAGTAGAAGGAGCGGTAGGGAATCGGGTAGCCGTTCTTGCGGTCCACCCCCTTGCCGAACGCGGCGCGTGAGATGAAGGGATTGTCCTTGTACTTGGTCATGTACTGCTCCTTCGGATAGTGCAGGTCGATGTCCCACGTGGTGGGCACGCAGCCATCGGGGAACTGCCTGCCACTCACGATGTCGTCTTCATTCAGCACCACATCGCCAATCAGCAGGCGGGACTCACGCGTGCCGCCCACATACGCCACCCACTGGAAGGCGTGGTTCGCATACTTCGCGGGGTCCTTCTTGCGCAGTCCGGAGAAGGCGCCGAAGAGCGCGCGCAGGTTCCAGTCACGCACAAGTTCCAGTTCCTCGATGGGATGCTTGTCGAAGCCGCTCTCCCAGAACCACTCGCCGTGGAGGAAGTCAGATACGTTGAAGTGGCTGAGGTCCGGGGCGGGTTTGTTGGCGCCAATGACATTGTTCTTCAGCGGCTTGAACACCTTCGGCACGGGGAAGTCCACCTCAGGCTCCAGATCGAGCGCCCAGGGTGTCTCGGGCCAGTCCTGCGCCTTTTCCGTCTTTGCCACGACCCACATGTTGCTCATGCCGAGGTGGCCCTTTTCCAGCAGGGTGTAGGTGGCTTCCGCGAGCGCGCCCAGGTTGCCATGACCGGTGCTGTCCACGAAGAACTTGCCGCGGATGTTCTTCTCCTCACCTGTCTTCACATTCAGCGCGATGGCGCCGGTGATCTTCTTCTCCTTGCCCTTGGCCATCTCCACCTTCCACACGTGGTTGTTGAGGTAGAGGTCGATGTTCTTCTCATCGCGCACGACCTGTTCCTTCAGCGCATCGCCGTACTCCTCCACGAAGCCGGGGCTGTTGCTGGCGCGGTCGGTGAACTCCTCCACGATCTCGCCGAGGTGAGGATACAGGCCGCGGCGGGTGCCGCCCTGCGCCCACACCTGCACTTCGCTGGAGCCATTGCCACCCAGCACGGGGCGGTTCTGCACCAGCGCGACAG
>JAEYUU010000499.1 GCA_023429545.1 Verrucomicrobiota bacterium | reverse complement strand
CTGCATGGCAGAAAAAGCCCCGTCGTTGGCCTGATGAACGTGGGGGAGGAGGACTCCAAGGGCAACGCCCTGGTGAAGGAGGCCTTCGCCATGCTGAAGCAGGCTCCCGTGAATTTCAGAGGCAACGTCGAGGGACACGACATCTTCGAGACTGAGCTCGACGTGATTGTCTGTGATGGCTTCACCGGCAATGTCGTCCTCAAGAGCTGCGAAGCCACCGCCAAGGCCATGTTCAAGTGGATCAAGCACGAGATCGAGTCCTCCTTTGTCCGCAAGATAGGCGCGCTCCTCGCCAAGGAAGCCTTCCGCAAGGTGAAAAAGCGCGGGAGCTACGAATCCTACGGTGGCAGCCCCCTGTTGGGCGTTCGCGGCGTAGTCATCATCGGACACGGCAGCAGTCCTCCCGTGGCCATCATGAACGCACTGCGTGTGGGCATGGAGGCCGTGACCCACGAAGTCAATCCGCACATCCAGACCGCCATCACTTCCCACGTTTTCGCACATGTCTAAGCCCTGCCAATGCAGCATCATCGGAACCGGCAGTTACATGCCAGAGAAGGTTCTCACCAACGACGATCTCTCCAAGATGGTGGACACTTCCGATGAATGGATCACCACCCGTACCGGCATCAAGGAACGGCGCATCGCTGCTGAGAATGAGACCACCAGCGACATGGCCACCGCCGCCGCGAAGAAGGCGCTCGAGGCCGCGGGTGTGAAGCCGGAGGAGCTGGACCTGATCGTCGTGGCCACGGTGACGCCGGACATGTTTTTCCCTTCCACGGCCTGCCTGGTGCAGAGCAAGCTCGGGGCGAAGAATGCCATCGGCTTCGATATCAACGCGGCGTGCTCAGGCTTCCTCTATGCCCTGCAGGCGGCGCGTCATTTCCTCAATGGCGGACCGCGCATGACCGCGCTTGTCATCGGTGCGGAAAAACTCAGCAGCCTGATCAACTGGAAGGACCGCAATACCTGCGTGCTCTTCGGTGATGGCGCCGGCGCCGTGGTCGTGCGTCGCGATGATCGCAAGAACGCGCCCGGACGTGTGCTCTCCACCGTGATGGGCAGCGACGGCACGCTGGCGGATCTTCTCAAGGTGCCGGGCGGCGGCTCTGCCTGCCCCATCACTGCCGAGAACGTGGCCCTGCGCCCGAATACGATCTACATGGAAGGTCGCGAGACCTTCAAGCACGCCGTGACCCGCATGTACCAGGCCAGCCTCGAAGCCATGAAGCAGGCCGGCGTCACTGCGGAAGAGGTGAATCTGGTGATCCCGCACCAGGCAAATGCGCGCATCATCTCCGCCATCGCGGAGCGCCTCAACGTGCCGCCCGAGCGCACCTTCATCAATCTGGACAAGTACGGCAACACCAGTGCCGCCACGATTCCTGTGGCTCTCGACGAAGCCCACCGCACCGGCCGTCTGAAGCGTGGAGATATCATTCTCCTCGTCGCCTTCGGCGGGGGCTTCACCTGGGCGAGCTCGGTGGTGGCGTGGTAATCACGTCCAGCCGGACTGTCCACCGCTCACCCCAGGTTCAGTCCTATCACTCCGGCGAGAATGAGCCCGACACAGATCATGCGCAACGGCGTGACTGCTTCTCCCAGGAAGAAGATCCCACATACAATGGTGCCCGCAGCTCCTAGCCCGGTCCACACGGGATACGCGATGCCGATGGGCAGTGACTTTGCCGCCCAACCGAGCAGCACCACGCTGACCACCAGCGCGATGCCCACGCCCACGGAGGGCCAGAGGCGGGTGAAGCCATCGGTAAACTTCAGGCCAACGGCCCAGGCAATTTCAAACAACGCGGCAACGATCAAGATGATCCATGACATAGGGACAAGGGGATGTATCTGGCTGGGTCGTCCCTTGTCTGCGACGGGAAACATCGGGGCCGTCCCCGAGTCCGTGATATGATGCGATGGATACGTGCGATGAGGTGATGCAGGACGTGTGGTTTTAAAACCCCATCCCCGGAGGCAGGTTCATGCCTTGGGTCACCTTGCCCATTTCACCAGCGGCGAGTTCCTTGCTCTTGGCGAGGGCCTGCTGCACGGCGGTGAGCACGAGGTCCTGTAGCATCTCCACGTCCTCGGGATCGACAACCTCCTTGGCGATTTTGATCGAAGTGATTTCCTGGGAGCCATTCGCGGTCACGGTCACGCGACCACCGCCGGCGGTGCCTTCGACTGTCTTGCCGGCAAGGTCCTGCTGCGCCTGCGCCATGTCGGCCTGCATGCGCTGCATCTGTTTGAGCATTTTCTGGATGTTCATGGAAAAGGGGAATTGGAATGAGGGAATACTGGAATGACGGGAATGTTGGGACAGCAGGCTTACTTCACCAACGTTGCCTTGAACTTTACAATCGCAGCCTGGATGAGCGGGTCGTTGTAAAACTCAGGATCCGCGGCCACACCTTCCGGTGGTTTGGGTTCCTCGGCTGCAGGCGCGGGCGCCGTTGCGGGCGGGGCTTCCTTCGCGGGTGGAGGCGAAGAGTCACCAAAGCCAAAGCCAAAATCCAGCGGCGTGGCGGGTGGCGGCTTCAGGCTGGGGTCGAGAACGACTTCCATCTTCACCGGGCGCTGCAGCACCCTCGCGATGCATTCCTCCACCTTGGCCTTGCTGGCCGGACGCAAGAGACTTTCCCGGGCCATCGACTCCGTGGTAGGCAGGCCTACCTTCGCCGTCTGCGGGGTCAGTTCCAGCAAAGCGCCATGGAGCAGCCACTCTTCATACAGGGGATAGCTCTGGTGCACCTGCTCAAGAATCTGCTTCCACGCTTCCTCCAGGCTTTCCGGCACGGCGGGAAGAGGAGGAGCCGCTTCCACCGGAGCGGCGTCTTCCACAGGGGTTGCCGGGGCCGGAGCGGGTGCGGGTGATACAGGCGTTGCTTGTACGGCTTGTACCGGTGCAGGAGTGGGCGCAGAAACTGGCGTGGCTGCCACAGGAACGGGAGCCGCAGGCATCACGGCGCGCTTCGGCGCAATGGCCAGATTCGCGCCGCCGCTGCCATCATTCATGGCCACGATCACATCGCTGAGCGTCACTTCACCCAGAGTCTGCACGGCTTGAATGAGGCCAAGCTCCAGGTGCAGCAGCTTGTTCCCCGCCCAGCGCATGCGCGAATCCACCTCGGCGAGTTCATCCATCACGCGCAGCAGGCGCTCGGCATCCACCATGGCAGCCTGTGTGCGCGTCATCGCGGCGACTTCGGGAGAAAGGTCCTCCTCAGCAGCGGCGGGATCCACCTGATGCACCAGCACCGTGCGCAAATGCTGGATCAAATCCGCCAGCAAGCGTGCCAGATCCTTGCCCCCTTCAGCCTGCACATGCAGTTCCTGCAGCGCTCCCACGGTATCGCGCTCCAGCACGCGGAGCGCGAGATTCGCCACGGTTTCCCCTTGGGTGAAGCCGAAGATGTCCAGCACATCCTGCTCGGCAATGCTCTCCCCGCAGAAGGCAACGAGCTGGTCCAGCATGGATTGCGCGTCGCGCATGCCGCCCTCCGCGCCCTTGGCGATGGCATAGGCGGCCTTCTCACTGAGCTTCACCGACTCCTGCGTGGCGATGTGGAGCAGATGCTTGGCGATCAGGCTCGTGGGAATGCGCCGCAGATCGAAGCGCTGGCAGCGGCTGATGATCGTGGGCAGGACCTTGTGCGCCTCTGTGGTGGCGAAGATAAACTTCACGTGCTCTGGCGGCTCCTCCAGCGTCTTCAGCAGTGCATTGAAGGCGGCGGTGCTCAGCATGTGCACCTCATCGATGTAGTAGATCTTGAAACGGCAGCGGCTGGGCGCGAACTTCACCTCCTCGCGCAACTCGCGCACCTGCTCCACGCCATTGTTGCTGGCGCCGTCGATCTCGCGCACATCCAGGCAGATGCCCTTTTCGATTTCGCGGCAGAGCTCGTCATCGGGATCGAAGTCCACCTTCGGGCCGCCGGGGCAGTTGAGCGCCTTGGCAAAGATGCGTGCCGTGGAGGTCTTGCCTGTGCCGCGCGGTCCGACAAACAGGTAGGCGTGCGCCAGGCGGTTCTGGGAGATGGCATTCCTCAGCGTGCGGACGACATGCTCCTGCCCCAGCACGTCATCGAACGTGCGCGGGCGGTACTTGCGGGCAAAAACCTGGTAACTCACACCGCCATGCTAGCGAGGGTGGGGGTGAGATGCCAGCGGGGGTTTTTTGAATTTCTTGCCCCCCTGTCAACCTTGGAAATGGCTGGATCTGGCTCATGCCGAGCCCGGCAGTTGTCCGTAGGCCACGAGCAGGAGACACCGGGCGAGTAGCCACAGCAGCAGCGCTGCGCAAAGGCAGCGAAGCCCCACGCGGATATGTTCCAGCTTGAGCTCCAGCACGCGGGCCTTGGCATGGACTTGCTTGATGAGGCGGTTCAGCACTTCCGCATTCGTCTGCTGCTCGAAACGCTGCGCGTAGTCCTCCGTATCGAGGGTGATGATGTGCCCGCTGAAATAGAGGCTGGGATTTGCGGTGTTGTTCTTCGTCCGTACCACGGCGCGCGGGTAGGTCGCCAGCAGCGCGTGCATGATGGTGGCGCAGAGA
>JAEYUU010000454.1 GCA_023429545.1 Verrucomicrobiota bacterium | reverse complement strand
AGTTCACGATCACCAGATCATAGTGCTCCAGACGGCGGTATACTTCGAAAGCCACATCTGGTCCGCTCATCTGGGGCTTCTTGTCATAGGTGGGCACCTCCTTGGGGCTGATGGCCAGATAGCGATCCTCGCCCGGGAAGGGTGTCTCGAGGCCACCGTTGAAGAAAAAGGTCACGTGGGGGTACTTCTCCGTTTCCGCGGCGCGGAGCTGGTTCAGACCGGCGGCGGCAACCACCTGGCCCAGGATGTTGTCCATGCTCGCCGTGGTGAGCACCACCCGTGCGCCCAGCGCCTCATAGGTGGCATCATATTCGGTGAGGGTATAATACTCCACTTTGGGCTGCACTTCGCGCTCGAAGCCGGTGAAGGTCGGATCCAGGAAGGCGACCGAGAGCTGGCGCGCGCGATCTGCGCGGAAGTTGAACCAGAAGACCACATCGCCATCGCGCACGCGCTGCTCGTTTGCATGGCTGAAGATGAGCGGGGGAAGGAACTCATCCCCGCGTGGCTCCGCTGCATATGCCCCCTGGATGGCCGCGCTCGGGTTACCGGTCCTCACTTCGCCCCGACCCAGCACGATGGCGTCCCATGCGAGTTTGTTGCGCTCCCAGCGCTTGTCGCGGTCCATGGCGAAGTACCGCCCGATCACTGTGGCGATCTGAGCCCCGCTGGGGACGAGGTCCGCCTCCAGCTTGGCCAGGTACGCTGCGCCGCCTTTGGGCGAAGTGTCACGGCCATCCGTGATGGCATGCACCATGATATCCTGCACCCCGGCTGCCTTGGCGGCATCGCAGAGGGCTACGAGGTGATCCTGATGGGAATGCACGCCGCCATCACTGACCAGGCCGAGGAAGTGAATTCTGCGTCCCTGTGCCTTGGTGAGGGCTTCCTGAAGGACCGGATTCTGAGTCAACGTTCCCTCGCGGATGGCCTTGTTGATCCGGGTAAGGTCCTGATAAACAACGCGACCCGCGCCCAGATTCAGGTGGCCCACTTCGCTGTTGCCCATCTGCCCCTCCGGCAGGCCAACGTCCTCGCCGCTGCCGCTCACCTTGGCCCAAGGGTAGGTCGCGTAGAGATGGTCATGGAAAGGAGTGCGTGCCAGCAGGGTGGCATCGCCGTTCTCCACGGCCTTGGCTTTGCCGCCAGGGTTGATTCCCCAGCCATCGCGAATGATCAAAACAACAGGCTTCTTGGACATGGTGCAGTCGGTGACGTGACAGCTGTTTCCATGCCTGCAAAGACGGCCGAATCAAGAGGAAGCACAGGCAGTTACGGATTGAAATTGGGAGCAGGGAACTCGCCACCAGGATCGACACATGGTATCACCTTGGACATGGGCGAGGAACCCTTGCAAAGGAATACGTCGTCCACCGCCATATGGAGCACGGTGATTGGCGTGACGCTTGTATTGTATTTTCTTTCACCCGGCTTCTTCATCGCCGCTTATAGGAGATGGGGCTGGGAACCACCGCCCATGCTGAACACCCCTCTCACCGTCGTTTACAGTCCTCTCGCCCTCCTGGCAA
This sequence comes from Verrucomicrobiota bacterium, assembly GCA_023429545.1. Taxonomy (GTDB): domain Bacteria; phylum Verrucomicrobiota; class Verrucomicrobiia; order Verrucomicrobiales; family Verrucomicrobiaceae; genus Roseimicrobium. Next base: position 1,608 of record JAEYUU010000454.1, on the reverse strand, counting down.
AGTGGGAACCGGTCGGCAATTTCTACAATTGGTACCTGACCCTGTGCGCTGGCCAGCACATGTCCTCCGCACCCTAAGTCGGGCTGAAGATTCGACTCCTGTTTTGGAGGAAGCGCGCCAGAGAATTTCATCCCGCTACTTTTCCCTCGCCAAGCCCCGCCACCCGTGTATTCTGCGCGCCCTTTTTCCACAACGCACGATGGCGGACAACAGCACCCAGAAGAACATCCTCCGGCTTGGACTGCCCAAAGGCAGCCTCCAGGAGCCGACCTTGGATCTCTTCAACCGTGCCGGGTACAACATCATCGTCAACAGCCGCTCCTACCGCCCCAGTGTGGATGATCCGGAACTGGAAATCCGCTTGCTGCGCGCCCAGGAAATCGGCCGCTATGTGGACCATGGATTCCTCGATTGCGGGATCACCGGCAGGGATTGGATTGCGGAGAATGCTGCTGACGTCGAGGTGATTACGGACCTTCGCTACAGCAAGGCCACCTCGCTGCCCACCCGCTGGGTACTGGTCGTTCCTGAAGGCTCCCCCATCAAGACCGTCAAGGATTTACAGGGCAAGCGCATCGCCACCGAGGCCATCGGCCTCACCCGCGCCTACCTCGCCCGCAACGGCGTGGAAGCCGAGCTCGAATTCTCCTGGGGTGCCACCGAAGTGAAAGTGCCGGAACTCGTGGACGCCATCGTGGACATCACGGAGACCGGTTCCTCCCTGCGCGCCAACAAGCTGCGCATCGTGGACACGCTCATGGAGAGCTACCCGCAATTCGTCAGCAGCAAGCCGGCCTACGCGGATGCGTGGAAGCACGAGAAGATGCAGCGCCTCTCGATGCTGTTGAACGGCGCCCTCGAGGCCCGCTACAAGGTCGGCGTGAAGTTGAATCTTCCCGAGCACAAGCTGGAGAACATGCTCCACGCGCTCCCTTCCCTGCGCCGTCCCACCATCTCCCATCTCGCCGGCGGCGGCTGGGTGGCCATCGAGACCGTCATTGACGAAGCGGTCGTCCGTGAAATCATCCCCCAGCTCAAGGCGCTCGGCGCAGAGGGCATCATCGAATACCCTCTGAACAAGGTCGTTCACTGACCCCCGCACCGGGAATCCTTTCTCTCCTAACCAAACCAAAGACAAACAAACATGGGCTCGCTCAAGAAGCGTCGTAAGACGAAAATCAACAAACACAAACGCAAGAAGCGCATGAAGGCCAACCGCCACAAGAAGCGCCTGCGTTACAAGGCGTAGCCCGCCCGGGGCGCTTGACGTCCCGTGTGTTGCCATACAGCTTTCTTCCAAGCGTGCTGCTCCTCTGCGGGCGGCACGCTTTGTTGTGCCCGGGTGGTGACTCGGCGACCTCGCGGATGACTACGAGATCATGATTCCCCAGGACTGAGCCAGTCCCGTGGGTTGATTGACCTCACCAAACGATCAGGTCCGTTGCCGAAACTGGCATTGACTGCACAGAAACGGTGGTTGTTGCAGCATGGTTCCGGAAGGCCGGGCTCATGATTCGTCGCGACCGCCTCCGGGAAAGAGCCTTCGCCAACACGAAATCGACCACTGGCCTCAAGGCAACGAAGCGAGATGGTACTTGGTACCAATCC
>JAEYUU010000440.1 GCA_023429545.1 Verrucomicrobiota bacterium | reverse complement strand
AAGAAGACATGTGCGTCATCATTCGCAAAGGAAAGAATCTCACCTCGTTTACCAAAGGACTCTCCATGGTCGGGCCGCTTCGTATTTATATTGGAGACGACCTCAACGATGTCGCCATGGCTTCCGTGCCAACAGGTTCCGGCCTGCCGGCCTCCACTGTGTTTTACCCACCCATGTCTATTTTTGCCGCTGAGCTGCGCGTGGGTACCACGGCGTTCAACCGACCCTTTGACCATCACGGTCAAATGGGGTCTCTGCAGTCAGGCGGTACCACGGCATGGCGCCCCATGGACATCAAGTCAGGCAGCGATGAAACGGTGCACCATGACGAAATAGAAGCTGACCTCACTCCTTTACAGAGCCCTGCCGAGCTTCCGCCCATCCACCAGATGAACTGGCTGATCGTGGTGGAGGAGATTCCACAAGACTGATTCGCAGGACGACTCCATATTTACTGGTGCCATATTGTATGTAACATGAGCGCTGTCCCATCATCAACCGTACATAATTTTCTCGGCCTTATTGCGGCGACGTACCCCGACCGCGAGATTTCCGACGTCCAGATCAGGACCAACTGCCTGATCTATGTGCATACCAACCGGGGGATTGAAATTGCCGAATCGTTCGGTGTTCTACCGTCGGAAACCGTCGCGCAAATTGCCGAAGCACTTTACCTGAACCAGACGGTGGAGATCTGGCAGGATGCGGAAAGCGCAGGCTCCGTGGAAAAGATGTGGGAGAGGATTCGCTCCAAGCGCGTGATTGACTTTAGCTGCGACGACGGAGCCTTGGGTGCTCCGGTTCGCATGCGTGTGCAGATGCATCTCAGTGAGAGTGGACTGGGGCTGACCACGCGCTGGCTGCGCGGCAAAATTTCGCAGCTCGAGACCCTGGGCATCGACGCCATGATTTCAGACAGCCTTCGTGAGCTTGTTCAGCGCCGGTTTGGCCTAGGTCTGATTACCGGTCCCACCGGTTCGGGCAAATCGACTACCTTGGCGGCACTTTTGGACTGGGTGAGACGCCACTTCCAGAAGCATATCGTTACCGTGGAGGATCCGATCGAGTACCGCTATGACAAGGACATGGAAGATCCCAACACTCCTGGAGTAATGATGCCGGCGCCGGCTTTGGTAACCCAGCAGGAAGTGGGTAAACACACTCTATCTTACCAGACTGGTCTAAAGGAGGTGTTGCGTAAGACTCCGAATATCATTCTGCTGGGGGAAATTCGCGACCGGGAGACCATGGAGACCTGCATTGAGGCAGCGCAGACGGGCCATTTCGTGCTCTCAACGCTGCACACACGCGGCGCGGTCAAGACTATCGACCGTATTCTCGAGTTTTTCCCGAAGGACCAGCAACCAGGCATTCTGAACCGACTGGGAGAAACACTGACGTTCGTGCTCTCACAAGGGTTGCTAACCGGATTCCAAGGACGTGTGCTGGTGACGGAATATCTCCAAAACACCAGCGATACAGTCAGCGCGGGGATCCGCTCCTATGATGGCAACGCGACATCCCTGGCCGATGCATTGCGCTACAAGGGCAATCTCCGCTGGGATAGCTCCATGATGCAGCTCTACCGCGAAGGAAAGATTTCCGAACAGGTGTTCAGCACCAATCTTATTGGTAGCTAGCCAGCAGATCCTTTGCCTTCAGGAACTCGTGCATCTTCCTGGTTAGGTCATCGAGAAACTTGGCGTGGTTGTTTATTTCGAAACGACGCATTTCCGGGATGTTCTGCCACCATCCCTCGCGCTCGGCGTCGGCTCGGATAGCATGATAGCGCTGCTGGCATTGAGCGATGCCATGCCAGAGTTCCACCACATCTGTCTTGCCGGGAAGTGCTGGGCGGGCCGTCAGGATCATATCATTCAACACATTGATGGCTGCGCCAAGCCCGGTGAGTGAGTCCATCATCCCCGCCTGTTCCGACAAGGCATGGGTGAGTGCCCTCTTTGACAGGGCTCGCACGGATTGCAGTGCCTTTGTGGTATCCGGCGAGGTGGTGAGAATGTGTTGATGCAGAATTTCGTAGAGGATAGGATCTCCCGGGTCCAGATTTGTGGCGAGGCGCAGGCGCCATCCGGTCGAAGCATTGATGAAGCGCTGATGTGCCGGTGATCTGGAAACGGCGCCATGTCTTTGCGTGCGCCTTGTCTCGAGGCCATTGACCCAGGCTGTCATGCGATCCAGCGGAGGCGCTGAAGGCATGGATTCAACGGCATCTGCGGGAGCAAGTGGCTGGGCGGTGGAAGCAGCGGGCGCCGGCTCAGGCGCAGTCGGCGTGGCGCCGAGACGACGGCGGGAGAAGACCCCTGGCGTTGGGGGCGGAGCTGCCGCAGATGGCGGCGTGGCGGACACTGCTGTCTTCACGTTATCGGGAGGCGCAGACCTCCTGTACGCCTCTCCTCCGTGCCAATAAGCATAGAGCGAACTGCGCATGGTCCGTGCGGCCAAGCTTCCATACGCGCTCCCAGGAACCGCAAGGGCAGGAACGTCATCAGCCGTGGCAGGGGGTGCTGGAGCCACCCACCGGGATGTGCCCCAAGCAAGCGCCGCGGCGAGTCCCATCAGGAGCGTGTGCGAAACGTGCATAGACCAATCAGAGAAAGAGCGAAGCCCTCAAGCGTGAGCACTCCAGCGGTCCTGAGAAAGTCCGCCGTAGGCAGTGGGCCCATCTTGAAGACCAGGCGGGGGGTTAGGTCAGCAAGGTGATAGTGCGGCAGCAGGAGCCAGAACAATTTTCCCAACACCGAGTCACCTTCTGCGAGAAAGGGGGCAAGCCACAGCCCTCCGAACAACCCCAGGAACAAAAGGCTCACGGGTACGAGGAAGGCAATGATCTCATGCGTTCGGGTGCCAAGAGCGACTCCCAGCAGAATCAAAGGCACTGCGGCGAGCAGGTAGAGGGCACCGTACTGGAGCACAAGCCAGAACCATTCGGAGGCGTCCGTGGAAGTGGAGGGAAGGCAGAAAGCGAGACAGACGATCATGGCCAGGACGGCCACAGCAACCACCCACACAAACACGCTCGCATTGAGCTGCAGGCAGAGATTGACTCGTTTCTGCCCGCCAGCCTCGAGATGCTCGAGAAGACCCTGTTTACGGGAACGGTTCCCCAAGGCGGCGGCTTGGAATGGCAACCACGTAAAAAGTGCGAGCCACGCAAATGCCCATGCTGCCTGGGCACGGGCAGGATGGAGGATGATGGGCTTTTCCTCCCAAGGTGTCACAAGCGGAGCCAGCCAGGCGAAGAGCGTCCCTCCCAAGAGGAGCAGCCAGCAGCTCCCCCGCACAATCATTCCCGCGGTGCATAGTCGGAAGAGGGGCCAAGTTCGATCAGATGTCATCGCTGCATGAAATGATAGGTGTCCATCCACGAAGACCCGGTACGGGTCGTGGCATGCCGGAGCGCGCCGGAACGGATGGTGAAGAGGGTGTCTGCGTCATGCACGCTCTCAAGTTCATGCATGATCACAAAGCGAACGACTTGAGAACTGGATTTCGCCCAGAGGTCGACAACCTGCTCGCGAGTTTCCGCGTCCAGTCCTGAGAGAGGTTCATCCATCAAGAGCACATTGCGGTCGGAGTGCTGGAGGCGCGACTCGGCAAGAATGAGGATGGTCTTCTGGCGATTGCCCCTGGACAACTTTCCGATGGGCGTGGACAGATCGAGCTTGAGGGCATCTGAAAGCCTGAGCGCGTGCTCAGTGGCCTTCGGGGACAGGTCGGCGCGAATTAGGGTCTTCGGCTTCAGTTCGGGATCCATGCGCAGCTCATCCGAGAAATAGTGGACGCGTCCGTCTAATG
>JAEYUU010000359.1 GCA_023429545.1 Verrucomicrobiota bacterium | reverse complement strand
TGCGGCGTGCACGCCACCGACCCGCGCCGGCGCATGTGGCACTGGCTGGGCAAGGTGAAGGAGATGGGCTTCTCCGGCGTGAACAACTTTCCCACCCACACCATCGTGGACGGTCACTTCCGCCAGGTGCTGGAGGAGACCGGCATGAGCGTGCAGAAGGAGTTCGAGATGGTGGGCCTCGCGCATCGCATGGACCTCTTCACCATCGTTTATGTGGCCACGCCGGAGGAGGCCATCGAGATGACGAAGCAGGGCGCGGATGCGGTGATTGCCCACGTGGGCACCACCGTGGGTGGCAGCATTGGCGTGGTGAACGCCGTGGTCGATTGGGACTTCACCGTGAATCGCACGCAGGAGATCATTGATGCCGCAAGGTCCGTGCGGAAGGATGTCTTCACGCTCACCCACGGCGGCCCCATCAACACACCGAAGGATGTGGAGTACATCCTCGGCAAAACCACCGCGGATGGCTTCGTCGGTGCCAGCAGCCTCGAACGCATGGGCGTGGAGGAGAGTCTGACAAATCTCACCCGCGAGTTCAAGAAAGTACCCGTAAGCGGGAGGTAGCTTTCTAACCACTAATGATCACTAACGGACACTAATTTGAGTTTCTGAATTTGAGTCATTTGTCCGATTCGCACTTCAACTCGTCTGTCGCACTCACATTGGTATTCATTAGTGGTTTCGCGACTCAGGCCATTTACCTCGCACGCTCATCCGCCATGATCCGTCTCTTCCTCACCCTCCTGCTGCTCTGCAGCGTCGCGCACGCCGCAGATCCCATCCGCGTTTTCATCCGCAGTGGTCCGAAATCCCATGGTCCTGGCGCGCACGATTACCCGCAGTTTCTCAAGGACTGGGTTCCGCTCTTGAATGAGCGCGGCGCCAGGGCGGATGGCGGCGATGCCTTTCCCACCAAGGCACAACTCGATAACACAGACGTGCTCATCCTCCACGCGCAGGAGGCGGGCAATATCGCGATTGGTGAAGAGCGGAAGAACCTCTTGGAATTCCTCAAGCGCGGTGGCGGGTTGGTCGTCATCCACGCTGGTGTCGTCTCACGAGATCCAGAGTGGTTCAGGACGATTGCCGGCGGCTCGTGGAACCACAAGACACCGACGAAGTGGCTGGAAGCGCCGATGTCCCTGTACTTCACGGATCATGAAAACCCGATCACGCGCGAGATCTCGAACTTCGACATCGACGACGAGATCTACTATGACATGGACATCCTTCCGGAGGCGAAGATCCTCGCCGCCGCTTACACACCCAAGGCAAAGGACACTGGCGGCAAGGGCAACAAGGAGGCGCAGCAGCGCGCCGCGGAAGCGGTGGCGAAGGGAAAGGCCGTCAACATCTACGACATCCAGCCGCAGATGTGGACTTATGAAGGCGTGGCCACGGAGAGCGGCGTGAAGCCCGCGGCATCCCTGCCGGGCAACGGAGGGGACTCCTACCGCGCTTTTGTCTGCATTCCCGGCCACTACTACAAGAACTTTTCCCACAATGGCCTGCGCACCGCGATCCTGCGGGGCATCGCCTGGGCGGGAAAGCGTGAGAATGCAGATCTGCTTTGCAAGCCGGAGGAACTCGGCGCCGCGCTCCGCTACGTGGAGGGTGGTGTCCCACGCCCGCAGGATGTCCCCAAGCAACTGGAAGTGCATCCCGAGTTTGATATCTCGCTGGTGGCAGCCGAGCCGCTGATCAACAAGCCGATGAACATCGACTGGGATGAGAAAGGGCGTCTGTGGGTGGTCGAGACTCCGGAGTATCCGAATGGACTTCGCCAGGCCAATGTCGAAGCCTGGAAGGACTCAGGCGCGCTCAAGCCAGGACAGCATGAGCGCGATCCGCTCGACCGCGTTTCCATCCTCAGCGACACCGATGGGGACGGCATCATGGACAAGAAGAAGGTCTTTGCCGACAAGATCGAGCTCGCGACCTCCAGTGTCTTTTACAAGAATGGCGTCATCGTCTGCGCCGCGCCGGATATCTGGTTCTTCGAGGACACCGATGGCGACGACAAGGCTGACAAGCGCACCAAGCTCTACACCAACCTTGGCAATCGCGATACCCACGCTGTCATCAACAACATGCGGTGGGGTCAGGATGGCTGGGTGTATGCCACGCACGGCTACTCCAGCACGGATGACGCGAAGTCCGGCGATGGCACGAAGGGCTTCGGACCTATCGGGGCGGGCGTCGTTCGCTTCAAGCCCGACGGCAGCTCCATCGAGCAGCACGCCTCCCGTGGTGGCAACACCTGGGGCCTCGATATCACGTGGGATGGTCAGGTGTTCTACACACAGCCGACGAGCGGCAATCACTTCATTCACGTGGTGCTGCCCGAGTATGTCCTGGCGAAGGGCAAGCTTCCCGGCGTCTCCGGCACGAACGGCCTTCTCCCGCGTGAGCCCACCTTTCCTGCCATGCACTGGGAACAGCAGGCCTATGTGCAGATTGACCAGGTAGGCAGCTATACTGCGGCCGCCGGATGCGCTATCTATGAAGGTGGCGCCTGGCCCGCGAAATGGAACTACGGCTACTTCACCACCGAGCCCACGCTGAACATCGTGAGCCACTTCATGGTTGAGCCCGATGGTGTGACCTACAAGGCCAAGCGTGAACCCGGCCGCGAGAATACCGAGTTCATCCGCAGCAAGAATCTCTGGTTCCGTCCCATCGAAGTCCGCGTCGGCCCTGAGGGCGCGCTCTACGTGGTGGACTTCTGCAACCAGGCCATCATCCACAACGACACCCGCGGTCCAGTGCACGGACCTGCCAACGCTGCGGTGCGTCCTGACCGCGACCACTACTATGGCCGCATCTGGAAGGTGCAGCACAAGCAGGCGAAAAGGGTGGAGGTGGCGAAGCTGGCGAAGGATGACTTTCAGCAACTCTCCAAAGTGGTGAAGGACAGCGAGAACGGTCCGCAAAAGCAACAGGCCTGGCGTTTGATCACCGAGCAGCAAGGCCTGCAGGGCAAGGAAGTCGTGGGTCTCGCGGAAAGCGGCATCACGCCCCAAATGGGCAGCAAGGCACTGCGTATCTTTGAGGATGTGGAAAAAGGCGTTCTGACCGATTCGGAATCGCTGAGTGCCTTTCTCAATGCCAAGGACGATTGGACACGCTCTGCGGTGATTGCGGCGGCAAGGGACAATGCCTCGAAGGAGATAGCCGCGGCATTCGCTTCCAAGCGAGCTGGAGAACTGGGCGCCTTTGTAGAAACGCTCATTCCCATGGCGCTTGAGGGTGACGCGGTGAAGAATACGACACATCTGCTCGGCGTGTGCGCTGCAGGAGGCCCCGGTACGGAAGCACTCCAGTCTTCTGTGCTTCGTGCGCTGACTCAGCAACCTGATTTGAGGCTGACAGCGCATCCCGCGTTGAAAGAGCCTCTTCAGAAGCTCCTCGCCAATCCTTCCACTGCCGCTGCGGCCCTGCCTCTTGCGGCCAAGTGGGACACGGACCGTGCCCTGAGCGGCGAGCGCAAGGCCGTGGTCCAGGTGCTGATGGCCCGGATGAAGGACGCAAAGGCCCCGACTCAAGAGCGTCTGGCGGCGGCACGCGGCTTCCTTGGCGCGGAAGGAGATGGCGAGGCGAAGGGTCTCATTGCGGAGGCCGCGATGGAAATTGACCGCAAGGACGGAGGCGCGAACGGTCCGTTTGTGAATCCCATGGATTTCCGGCTGGGCGTCATTAAACTCATCACCGAGAGGACCGGACCTTATGTGGCGAGCCGCTTGATGGACACCTATGTGGACGTGGAACCTCCGGTGCAGCTGGCGATTTTTGATGAACTGCTCAAGCGTCCCGAGTGGGTGAATGTTGTCCTCGACGAAGTGGAAAAGGGTATCGTAAAACCCGCGGACATCGGCCCCTCCAATGTCGCCCGCCTGCGCACGCATCCGAACAAGCAGGTGGCCAGTCGCGCGAACAAGATGCTGGAAAAGCTGAGTCCTGCCACGGTGGAGAAAAACAAGCTCATCGCCCGACTCATCCCCGAAGTGGAGAAGGCTGGCGATGCAGCCAAGGGCAAAATCGCCTATGCCCTCTGCGCCACCTGCCACAAGCTCGGTGATACCGGACTGGCAGTCGGTCCGCCACTCGATGGCATGGGAGCGCACGGTCCTGCGGAGTTGCTGGTACACATCATCGATCCGAACCGCGAGGTGGACCCGAGTTTCTGGGCCCACAACATCGTGACCAAGAAAGGCGAGGCCATCGTGGGTGTCATCACTTCAGAGAATCCGTCCACGCTCACGCTCGCCACGCAGGTGGGCCTGAAGGAGATTCCCAAGAGTGAAATCGCCACGCGCGAGAACACTCGCCGCAGCCTCATGCCGGAGGGGCTGGAAGCCATGGGGCCTGAGGCGTTGCGCGATCTCCTTGCCTACATCTGTGGCGATGCCCTCAAACATTTCCGCATCATCGATCTCCGCCCGGCCTACACCGCCGATAGCCGCGAAGGTGTCTTCGCCGGACCGAAGCCAAATCAGGGACAGGTGCGCCTGGCGAAGTACGGCAATGTGAAGGTGGAGGGTATTCCCTTCTTCATCCAGGACGCTGCGAAGAGCGAGACGGGGTCGAATATCATCGTGCTCAAGGGAGGCCCGAAAAACAGCCAGAGCTGGACGTATCCCCAGCGCGTGGAGGTGGCTGTGAATGCGCAGGCCAGGAAGCTGCATCTGCTCAGCGGCATCGCCGGGTGGGGCTTTCCTGCCGTGAGGGACCCTGTGCCCGCGTTGAAGGCCACCATCACGTATGACAGCGGCGAGACGGAGGAATTCACGCTCAAGAACGGCGAGGCATTTGCCGATTACATCCGTCCGGTGGAGGTGCCTGGCAGCCAGTTGGTGAAGGAGCCGATTAGCGCTGATCAGCAAGTGCGTCTCCTCAGCCTCACGCTGACCAAGAAGGGCGTGATCAAGAAACTGGCCCTCGAGAGCTTCGCCAATGGCGTCGCTCCTGTGGTGCTAGCCGTCACGGCGGATGTCGAGGGGAGAATGGGGGCAAAGCCGGGTCCCGATTCGGCGGGAGCACCTTCCGCCGCCGCATCTGCTCCTGACCAGCCCGGGCCCAAGGAAGGTGGCAAAGGCGACGGCAAGCTGGTTCCCACCACGCCCGTTTCATGGACACCAGGCAAGACCAAGGTCCTCATCATCGGCGGTGGCAGCTCGCATGACTTCGCCAAGTTCTTCGGCGAAGTGGACAGCGCCACGCTCAAGGATGCCGGCTACACCGTGCACTACACGGAGGACCGTGAACAGGCCGCGGCAGAACTCGCCAATGCAGATGTGGCGGTCATCAGCGTGAACCGCCAGTTCTTCGACATCCCAGTCTATCGCAAGGCGCTCTTTGATCGAGTGGCAGCAGGCAAGGGCGTCATCATGATGCATCCCGGCACCTGGTATGCCTATCCGAGGTGGCCCGAACTCAATGCGAAAATCGTGGGTGGCGGTTCGCGCGGTCATGACAAGCTGGGTCCCTACTCGGTGAGTGTACTCAAGAAGGACCACCCCATCATGCAGGGCGTGCCGGCCAGCTTCGACGTGGTGGATGAGCTCTACTACATGAATGCCGAGCCCGACAAGGTACCCGCGGGCACGGTCGCCATCGAGGTGCTGGCAGAGACATCCCCGAGCAAGAAGTTTGGGAAGCCGCACCCCAGCGTGTGGATCACCAGGCATGACAAGGCTCGCATCGCAGGCATTGCCCTCGGGCATGATGCGCGCACGCATGAGGATGCTGCCTTCAAGCGCATCCTAGTCAATGCGGTGAAGTGGTGCGCGGGGAAATAAGTCCGCATGGCACCGCCCGACCTCAGGCATAGCGATCTGGCGATAAAATCGACAGATCGCATGCCGGAGCCTCTCCATCCAGGATCTGGCTCACGATCCTGCCGGTGACCGGCCCCAGGCTGAGGCCCATCATGGCATGACCGGTGGCCACGCAGAGATTCGTGAACCGCCGTGTCCGCCCGAGGTAAGGCAGCCCATCCGGAGCACACGGGCGCATGCCGCACCACGGCTTTGTTCCAGCGAAGTCGTCAGGCGTGAATTCCGGGAAGTAGCGTGAAGCCGCTTTGATGATGCCCTGCACGCGTCGCGGATTGATGGACTCGCTCATGCCGGAGATCTCCATGGTGCCTCCAAAGCGTAACGTGCCTCCCGCCATGGGCGTCACAGCCACCCGCGCCTCCGTGAGGATGCTGCAGAACTGCGGAAGCTGGCGCGGAGTTGCCAGCGTCAGGCTGTAGCCCTTGCCCGCTTGCATGGGCAGGCGCAATCCCATGGACTGCGACAATGCCGCGCTCCATGACCCGAGGCACAGGACAAACTCGTCACCTTCCACTGCTTCCGTTGAGGTCATTGCGGCACGGGTCCTCGAGCCTTCAGTCCGCAGGCTTTCGATGGGTGCATTCCAGACAAAGGAAACTCCCGCCTTATCGCAAAGACCTTGCAGCGTGTGCATGAAGGCTTGCGGAGTCAGGTGGCAGTCCATGGGATAGTGCACCGCACCAGCCACATCCATGGTGATGCCGGGATCGAGGGCGCTGGTTTGTGTTGCGTCCAGCACTTGTGCCGGCACGTGCATGTCGCGCGCATGCTGTGCAGCTTGCGCCTCTTCATCCAGCGAGTGTTGGGTCTTGCATAGCATCAGCAGCCCATGCTTCGTGAGGCCGAAGGCATTGCCACTCTCTGCGGCCAACTCGTCAAAGAGGCTGCGGCTTTGCAGGTGCAGGTCCCGCAGCAGGGGCGCGGCACGCTTCACTCGCCCGGGCGTCGCAGCCTTCCAGAAGTTCCATCCCCACTGAAGGAGGTCGGGATTCAGCGAGGGCTTGATATAGAAGGGGGATTCAGGGTTCCACATCCACTTCAGTCCGAGCGCCACCATTCCAGGCGCAGCCAGCGGAATGAAATGGCTGGGCACGATCATGCCTGCGTTGCCGTAGGAGCACCCGTTTCGTTCCGGCCCATCGCGGTCGATCACCGTGACCCGGTGCCCGCGACGGGCCACCTGCAGTGCTGTGCAAAGGCCGATGACTCCAGCACCGAGAATGATGACGTGCGACATGCGTGTGGCTCCGTTCCAGAAAGGCAATGAGGCGCTAGGAGATGCCCCAACAGAAGGGGTCCCGTTCATCCAGCAGGAGATCTGACTCTGCCGTCACATGGGCAGTGCCCACAATGGTGGGGATGATGATGCCCGCCGCACGGTCATGCCAGCGGTAGCTGCCCTGAAAAGTGCTGCCGATGATGCTCTCCTGCACCCACTCTTCACCTTCTGTCAGATCACCATTCGCAGCGAGACAGGCGAGCTTCGCACTCGTGCCGGTGCCACATGCCGAGCGATCGTAAACGCCGCCGGGACACAGGACGAAGCCGCGCGCACTTGAGCCAGAAGAGGAGGGTGGGCCGACGAGTTCGATGTGATCCACCTCCGGAAA
>JAEYUU010000350.1 GCA_023429545.1 Verrucomicrobiota bacterium | reverse complement strand
ATACCCCACCCCGGCTCATCCCGACGCCACGACGGAGATCTCTGGCAAGGACATGCGCATGGGTGGCGCGCGGATGTTATACCAGGTTCTGACGGGCGATGGTAGCAACGATGTCAAGTCTGCCTCTGCGACTGGCAAACCATCGGATGGAAAGATCAGCGAGGAGGAATCGACGAACACCATCAATGCCAACATTCCAAAGAAGATGATCGCCAAGGACAGCGGCGGCTATTACCTCGTTGATGGATGGGGTCGCCCCTTCCAGTACATCAAGGGAGGAGACGAGGAATCACTCAATCCCACCTATGATCTCTGGTCCTTCGGACACACGGCCTCCAAGGGGCCTGTCTTCTATGATGCGGAAAACCGTCGCAACGTCCAGGCGACCGCGACGTGGATCAAGAACTGGTAGTTGAACTCAGTTGTTCCATTACCCGGTGCTGTGGAATCGAAAGTGGAACGGACTGCTGATAATCGGATGAAAACATCCGCATGGCGCAGCCTGTACTTGTCAAGCTGGAGCACTGTGCTCATCATGCCCGGCAATGGTTTGTTCCACCCAGACACCCGGGAGATTTTGGCGGCATGGCGTCCGCCTCCTGGTTCTTGGGTTGAGTCTGGGGCGCCTCACGGTCGGTTTCGCGGCTGAGCCGAAGCTGGAGATGGTGTATCAGCTCCCGCTGGCGCCTGCCGGGCTCACCATCACGGCGGACAACCACTTCCTGCTGAGCGTCAGCCGGGAGGAGCGGCCGCAGAACCGGGTCATCGAGGTGGGCAAGGGTGGCACCTCGCGCCCCTTTCCCACCGTGGACATCAGCCAGGCCAGCGCGGGCCAGCCTCTGTTGCTGGACGCGGTGGAGGGCATGCAGATCGACAAGGCGGGTGTCGTCTGGATGCTGGACAACGGCAGACGCAGTGAGTACGCGCCCAAGGTCGTGGCCTGGGACTCCGCCAAGCACAAGCTGCACCGCGTGTACAACCTGGCGTTTCCCGCCGTGCTGCCCGGATCACTCCTGGATGATCTCGCCGTGGATCCGGAGATGCCTTTCATCTACATGAGCGATCCGGCGGCCGGAGCGGATGCCGCGCTCGTGGTGCTGGATCTCGCAACCGGGCTCGCCCACCGGGTGCTGCAGGGGCATCCCTCCGTGGTGCCTGTCGCGGGACTGGAGCTTGTCATTGATGGGCAGAAGATGGAGACCCGCAGGCTGGATGGCTCCATGGCGGACCCACAGGGCGCCGTGAGCGCGCTGACACTGGACAAGAAAGGGGAGTGGCTCTACTTCGCGCCGGTGCGTTCGCTCAAGCTCTACCGCGTCCGCACGGAGCACCTGCGGGATGTGAACATGCTCCCTGAGAAACTGGCCGGTCTCGTGGAGGAATACTCCGCGAAGCCGGTGAGTGATGGCATGTCCATGGACAGCAAGGGGAACATCTATGTCTCTGACCTCGCCGCAAAGGGCATCGGCATGATCAGCGCCGGGAAGAAGGACTACCGCATCCTGGCGGCGGAGCCACGTCTGCTGTGGCCTGGGGGACTGTGCTTTGGAGCAGATGGCTGGCTCTATTTCTTCACCAACACGGCGCGCACCCGGCCGCCGGTCAGCCCTGGAGGTCCACTTCCACCCCCGGGCATGAACTACCTCTTCCGGCTGGAGACGCCCGCCTCGGGGCGGGTGGGCGACTGAGAATGTCATATCCTGAATAATTTCAGTTGAGAAAACCCAGCTTCGGCTAAACTGACCCTCCTGCCGCAGACAAAATGCTCACGTGGCGGAATTGGTAGACGCGCAAGATTCAGGATCTTGTGGGGAGACCCGTGGAGGTTCGAGTCCTCTCGTGAGCACCATCACTGGCTTTGGCAGCACGGCACATGGAGCACCAAGCAGTGAAGGAACCGGCACAGAGTCCCATGGGGCAGGATGCCACCTTTGTGCGCCGGGCCTTTGGCGCCATCGCGGGCCGGTATGTGCTGACCAATCACGTGCTCAGCCTGGGCATTGATGTGCTCTGGCGTCGCACGACGGCACGTGCCGTGGCGGCGTTGCACCCCAACGTGGTGCTGGACGTGGCCACGGGAAGCGGGGATCTCGCCGCCGCCATCCAGAATGCCTGTCCAGATGCCACGGTGGTGGGCCTCGATTTTTCCGCTCCCATGCTGCAGGAGGCCCGCAAGCGAGGCCTGCGTCATCTGCTGGTGGCGGATGCGATGAATCTACCCGTGGCGGACGCCTCGGCGGATGTGCTCACGGTGGGTTTCGGTCTGCGGAACATGGCCTCCTGGCCCGCCGCTCTGCGGGAGATGTCCCGCGTGCTGCGCCCGGGCGGCAGTCTCTTCGTGCTGGATTTTTCGCTGCCCACCCAGCCGCTCATGCGCAAGATGCACCTGTTCTATCTCAGGAACATCATGCCCCGAGTAGCCGGCGTGCTGACGGGAGAGCGGCAGGCGTACGAGTATCTCTGCAATACCATTGAACAATTCCCCAGTGGCCAGGGCATGTGCCGGATGATCACAGAGAACGGCTTCAGCCAGGCGGAGGCCATGCCACTCTCTTTTGGCATCGCGAGCCTGTACCGGGCGGTGAAGTAGGTGGCACGGCACCTCGCTTGTGAGCCTTGGTTTTTCGGGGTCATGTGACCACGAATTCGGGTCAGCCATCAGCAAGTGATCCCGATGGGCGCTTTGCGTCGTGGCAAGCCTCCGGCGCGATACCGCGTCAAACGAAGCCCACGTCACCAATGTGGTGTGTCGCGAGATCAGGACCCTTCACACAAGAGCTCGGAGGTGGGCGGAGCATAGTCCGTGGCTCAACGTGACGAAGAATCTGCTGGACCAGGAGCAGGCGCGCGTTCTGGCGCCGGATTGGGAACAGGCTTGAGATCTTCCAGGGGATCGCGTCCGGCGTCCAGCCGCTTCTGCATCTCCTCCAACGGATCGCGCTCCGCATCCAGCTTCTTCTGCATCTCCTCCTGCTGCCTCTTCTCTTCATCACGTTTTTTCACCCGTTCAATCGCTGCGTCTCCCGCACGGGTGATCATCATGCGGACGACAATGACGATCACGATGAGGGCGATCAGGATCATCAACTGCATCTGAGAGCGGCTCTGGCGCATGACGGTGCGAGGCTGGGGGCAGACTATTTTACCAGGGTACGGGCGAGCTGCTGGTACAAATCGCGACTCACGAGGAAAGTATCCGGCTCGTCATTCAGCCGGCCATGGTACACCGCGGTGCTCATGCCCGGGGTGCTGGGGGCGAAGATGAGCGTGTGCACCTCCGGCGCGGCGTCTGGCCGGCCGGGAGGCACGGAGAGCACCTGCACCGTGAGGGTGGGATTCTTCAGGGCCTCGATGGCAGCGCTGCGGTCGGCGCTCCAGTCAGACACATCGAAGCTGGACACCAGCTTCAGCAGGGTGTTGGCACCTGCCTTGTCGAGCGTGGCAGTCACATCCGCACCGGCGAGCTCCGCCTTCCAGGTGGCCTCGTCTGGATTGTAGTGCAGGGTCAGGGAGGGCTTGTCCCCCTCGGTGACGATGATGCGGCGCACAGCGAAGATGTTCGAATCGACGATGCGCGTTCCCCGCCATTTGACAATTTCCGACGGCAGGATGGCCGGCAGCATCATCGGGTTCACCTTGAAGATGGAAGGCTCACCGGCGTACTTCGCGCAGACCTGGTCCGTGCCCTGCCCAAATTGCAGCGCGGTGGTTTTGCCGTCCGATGTCCACTCCAGTGTGAGGAAGGGCTGGTCCAGTCCATAGGGTTCCAGACTGGGAGCGGCATCGCTCAGGAAGTCCAGCACGGTGGCGGTATTGAGTCCTTCAAACAGGCGCTGGATGCGAGTCTGATTGGCCGGCTCCTTTTTGCCAAAGCGATTAAGCAGCCAGGTCTGCCCGTCGCGGTCCAGCTTCACCTCAGGGAAGGAGGGGCCGCTCAGGCGCAGGGCGGTCACGCGCTCCGCGGGAATCTGGGCGAGCATCTGGTCGCGCAGGTGATTGGGCTGGAGCTTCCAGAAGTCAGCGAGCTTGGCAGGCGCCAGGAAGGTGCCGCTGCGGTCGCTGGCCTCCGCCACGATCTCCGCGCCTGCGGCAGCGGGTGGCTGGAACGTGAGATCCAAAGTCTGCTGTCCACCGACACCGGAGCCAAGGCTGACTTTCATCACGGGAAGGGACTGGCTCGGATCCGCAGGCGGTACCGGGGCCTTGCCATCGACCGGCTTGACCTGCATCTTCAGCAGGGCCTGGATGACACCACTCACCCGGTCGTTGCTGGCACGTGCCTGGATGGGCTTGATGAGCCGCCAGGGTTGGTTCGGCTCACGCGCGAACTCCATGGCACCGGTGCCAGCCGCCAGGGTAAAGCGCCCCACATGCTCGATGCCCAGCCGCACCAGCCGGGTGTCGCGCCACTCGTCTGCCGTTTTGCCCAGAAGTGGCTGCACCACGGACCGGGCCAGGTGGAAGTCCTCGCCTTTTTCCTCGAGGCTCACATAGATGGTGCCCTCCACTGGTGAAGCGGAGCCGAAGAAACACTGCAGCACTTTTTCGTTTCCACTGCGCAGCGTCACCTTGGTCGAGGCATCGCCGAGCCCGGTCCGCTTGAAGTCCTCCTTGCGCAGGTCAGACTTCTTCAGCTTCTCCATCCAGGTGAGCGCGGAGAGGCCATCAAGCAGCAGCTTCACCTGCTCCTGGTTGGCCCTGTCATCCATCGGCTTGCTGATGCGCCACATGCCATCTGGAGCGCGGTTCAGGCGCAGCGAGAGTTCCGGACTGGTGATCTCGATGGCGTCTACCTTCCCGGCATCGATGGCGAAGGGTTGCTTCTCCAGCACCAGGCGCTCCGGGGTGGCAGGCTGGTTCTGCTCCCAGACGAT
This sequence comes from Verrucomicrobiota bacterium, assembly GCA_023429545.1. Lineage (GTDB taxonomy): Bacteria > Verrucomicrobiota > Verrucomicrobiia > Verrucomicrobiales > Verrucomicrobiaceae > Roseimicrobium. The sequence goes on along the minus strand of JAEYUU010000350.1, from coordinate 1,558 downwards.
GATGAAGGCGGCAACTCCCGCCGCCAGCAGGAAGAGGGCGATGGTCGTGCGGAGCTTCATGCGCGGCGATGGCTCCAGACCAGCAGACCCATGCCGAGCACGGCGCCCGGCATGATGATGGCGGTCACCCAGAAAAGTTGTTTCCGCTGCTCCTCGGTGAGCTGGATGCGGAAGAACTGCTTGCGCTTTGGTGTCGGGCCGATGAGCCGCTCCCGGTTCATCATCCAGTTCAGGCTGGCGGAGACGAAGTCCTGGTGCACTCCCAGGCGGGTCATGGGATCCAGCATGGAGGCATTCCCCACCACCACCATGCGAGAACTGTCCACGCGCAGGCGTTCATCACTCACGGCACCGCGCTCCACGCTGGCGGCGACATAGACGGGAGGCTGGGTGTCACCTTCGCCCGCGACCGGCAAATCGCCCGTGTAGAACATTTCACCCCAGTATTTTTCAGTCGCCTGCATGAGCGGCTTCACCTCGATGTGCAGGGCGCGCAGATCCGCGGAATCCAGCTTCAGCGCGAGAGACTGGGTCTGCCCGCTGAGCGTGGACGCCACCTCCGTGAACGGCTGCGAAATGGGAGAGTCAGGGAGGAAGAGGGTCTGCACGGAGAATTGCTTCTTCGGCCCGGTCGGGGTGCTCTCCGCATAGAGGACACGATCGTTGCGCGGGCTCACGCCATTGTCCGCGAGAAATTTCCCAAGGTTCGTCGTGGTGCCGCTGGGATCCAGAAGGACAAGAAGGGAGGCGCGCTTCTCCTGCCAGTAGGACTGGAGAATCTGCAGCTCCTGGGCGCTGATGTCGTACTTCGCCCCGATGACCAACACGCCCGTGGCATCCTCGGGAATGGACTCCACCTCGGCGAGGTTCAGCGGGAGCAGTTCGAAGTTCTGCTGCTTTCCGAGATCCTCAAGGCTCAGCCATGCCAGTTCATTGCCACCTTCCTTCATCGCGCCCTTGCCCGCGATGAAGTAGAACTTTCTCGTTTTGCCCTCGATCAATCCGACGATTGCGGATGTGATGGCTTCTTCACCACGGAAGTCCGTGCTGGGATTCTCACGGCTGCGGTTCAGGCCGCGGATGACGAGCTCCTCCTCCGTGATGAAGCGGGTGCGGTTGCTGGCGCGAATGAGGACGCCATTTCCCTTGAGAGGGATGCCATGCTTGAGCTTCAGCTCCTCCGCGCGCTCCACGTCGCGGGCCGGGTCCACTTCATCCACCTTCACCCGGATCTTCTTGGTACGGCGGTACTCCTCCACGAGGGAGCGCACGTCATTCATGATGGGTGAGTCGCGGGTGAAGACCACGGTGATCTCCACATCCTTGCTGAGTTTCTTGATGTATTTGGTAGTGGCCTCGCTCAGCGTGTAGTCCTTGCTGGGCGTGAGATCGAACCGCCAGTAGTGCCGGTAGCTGAGGTAGTTCACCAGGCCGAAAAGCACCAGGCAGATGGCGAACTGCAGCGCCACATTCATCCCGATGCTGAGCCGGCGCAGGGGCTTCGGCTTGCTCGCGGGTGGCGCAGGCTCTGGGGTGGATTCTGGTGATGCCATGAAAG
>JAEYUU010000330.1 GCA_023429545.1 Verrucomicrobiota bacterium | reverse complement strand
GCACGTATGTGGGCGTCATTGAGTCGGTGAATCCTGAGCAGCAGTTCGTGCTGGTGCGCATCGAACAGCGACTGGCCATCTCCGCGGGGACGCAGCTTGAGACTCGCACGACGAGCGGCCTCCGCGCCAAGCTGGTCGCCGGTCCCGAGCGGAAGCTGAATTTTCTGGCGGCGGACATCGTGGATGGCGTGCCGCACGCGGGGGACATCGTCGTACTGCCCGCAGGCACCATGGGAACGGGCGTGCCTGGGAGCACTCCACCCGGTACGACGCCAGGCACCCCACCCCCTGCTCCCGGGAAGTTGGAGCCGATTCTCACGGCGGAGCCCCCCGTTCCCGGCACTCTGCCAACGCAGCAACAGCATCAGCCCGCCGGGACATTCTCCTCTCCCCTGCCGCCTGCCGGTGGAGCATCCTATTCCTTGCCAGGATCACCGGCAGCAGACCCGGTTCCAGGCGTGCCACCCGGGGGGTATCCGGGTCCGGGTGCTGCGCCGCGGCAGTGAGACTTCCTTCCCACTGAAGGCGAAGGCAGCTTGGAGCACTCCTTCAATCAGTTTACTACCGCCCTGCTTCGCCGGTCATCGGCACGAACCGCACGGGGAGCACGGCGACGGGGGTCACCTTCCCATCCGTCTTCTGCATCAGGTAGAGATTCTGGCGGCCGCGTTCCGGACCCACAGGGATGATCATGCGGCCACCTTCCTTGAGCTGGTCCACCAACGGCTTGGGGATGCTATCGGGTGCGCATGTGACGATGATGGCATCGAACGGCGCGGCTTCCGGCCAGCCGGCATAGCCATCGCCGATGCGGGTCTTCACATTGCTGAAGCCCAGACGTTTGAGATCCTTGTCTGCCTGGCGTCCCAGCGGCTCGACGATCTCGATGGTGTAGACCTCCTTCACGATTTTCGCGAGGATGGCGGCCTGATAGCCGGAGCCGGTGCCAATCTCCAGCACGCGATCCTCCGGCTTCGCGTGAAGCTTCTCAGTCATGAAGGCGACGACATAGGGCTGGGAGATGGTCTGGCCGTGGCCGATGGGCAGTGAGGTGTCCGTATACGCCTTCTCACGTTGCGCCTCGGGCACGAACTCATGCCGGGGCACGGAGCGCATGGCTGCCAGCACCCGCTTGTCACGAATGTCGCGCCCCAATCCTTCGATTTGATTTTTCACCATTTCCTCACGCATCGTATCCCAGTCCCTGTTCGTGCGTCTATTATCTCCTTGCGAGCAGGCGCTTGTGAAGATCAGGCAAAGCAGAATCGTGGGCATCAGGAGAAACGGCAATCTCCATCGGCAATGTCCCGGATGTGCGCGCTGAGTCATGGCAGCTTCTTTAGACACCCGTGGGCGGTGAATGTCGAAACTTGGGCTGAAGGGGGTGGTAAGTGCTGGGATCCACCACAGCGCCGAGCGGAGCGAGACGACTGCGCAGCAGCCCGAAGGGGGAGGTCGGCAGGCCGAATCAAACACGGAGACGCAGAGGTAAGATGGAAGCCGGAGTCGAGGCGTCCTGTCCGCATTCGCATTCCTTGCCCCTTTTCTCTTTCCCCTTGCCCCTCTCCAATCAACCCAGCGCTTCCAGCACGAGGTCCACATGCAACTCGGGCTTCACCTTTTCCAGCACGGCTTTGATGATGCCATCCTTGCCGATGACGAAGGTGCTGCGCTCGGTGCCCATGTATTTCCGGCCGTAGAGCATCTTCTCCACCCACACCCCATAGCTCGTGGCGATGTGATGGTCCTCATCGCTGAGCAGCGGGAATGGCAGCTCATGCTTCTTCTGAAACTTCGCGTGCTTCTTGAGAGAATCTCCGCTGATGCCGAAGACTTTTGCCTTTCGTGAGAGCACGCCCCAAGCGTCACGGATGCCGCAGGCCTGCGTGGTGCATCCGGGTGTATCATCCTTGGGGTAAAAGTAGAGCACCACGGAATGGCCGCGCAGGGAGGAGAGGGTGAGACTTTCGCCGTCCTGATAGCCGCCGCCGATCACGGGCGCGGTGAAGTCGGGAGCAGGTGTGCTGGCAGCAGGTTTTTCAGGGGGCATGAAGATGCATTGAGGGCGGCGTCGGGCGTGGTGCAAGTGTTTCATGCGGGTGGGAACGCTTGCGAGCGTGCTGCTGAACAGGGCCAGCAGAGGCAGCCTCCTGCTTGGCTGGGTGGCTTCTTGCCCAGGCCTTTTCGCGGTCCCTCCGGCTGAAACCGGGCAAATCTCCACCCTCAGCGTGCGACACTGAGGCGGAGCAACCATTTGCATCCACCGTTCCATGGGCTATGGACTCCACCCCCCTGTTTGAAACACCTTGTGACCCTGGCCAATAAAATCACCCTGGGCAGAATCCTGCTGATCCCAGTCTTCGCCTGCTTCGCCCTCTACTACGCCGCCAGCGTGCGTGAGGGGCGGCCGGATGAGCGGCTCTGGCTGGCTTCTGTGGTCGTTTTCGCCGTGGCGGCGCTAAGCGATGCGGTGGATGGCTGGATCGCCCGCCACTTCAACCAGACCTCCCGGCTCGGCGTCATTCTGGATCCGCTGGCGGACAAACTGCTGATGATGTCCGCCATCCTCATCCTGTCCTTCAGCGACTGGCCGGTGAAGCTGCCGCTCTACTTTGTGATCATCTTCTTTGGCCGCGAAGTCGTGGCCATCTCAGGGGCATTCATCGTCAATCACCTGGCTGGCAAAGTCCACATCCAGCCTCATTGGACGGGGAAGGTGGCCATCTTCCTCCAGATTGTCACAGTGAGTGCGGCCATGCTTCAGATTCACCCCCTGATCTCGTGGGTGGCTGCCGTGGCGACGCTTTTCACCGTCATCTCCTTCCTCCTCTACATCGGCGATGCCATCAACCAGGTGAAGGCTGCGGGCCATGGCAATCCTGACCCGCGCCCCTGAGCCTGCCAGTTCCTGAGCCCACAGGGCCGCCTCCGGCGTATACTACCCCTCCCCCTCCGCCCCTCAATCTCATGGACGACCACGACAACGACAACCTCCCCC
>JAEYUU010000324.1 GCA_023429545.1 Verrucomicrobiota bacterium | reverse complement strand
GACTAAAGAAGAACACGAAGGTGCCATGCCGCCCGCAGCACCACCCTCCACACCCACACCGTCTCCCGTCACGCCGGCTGCTCCACCGTCATCACCAACTCCGCCGCCGCCCACTACCAGCGCGCCGACCTCGACCTCCGGTATCAAGAACTTCAAACTCAAAGGCGAACGCTGGACCTGCGAGGCAGATGGCAAGCCGCTCGCCGGGATTCTCATCAAACCCTCCGGCAAAGGCCTCTTCCCCGCCATCCTCATCAATCACGGGCTGGGCTCGAATGCGGAGCAGTTCGGCCGCATGAAGGCGAAGGAGTTTGTGCAGTGGGGCATGGTGTGCATTGCCACCGACCTCACCCATGCACGCCCGCAGCCGGGCGCGGACCGTTCGCAGTTCGGATCCAGTCCTGAAAACATCCGTCGTGCGAAGGCCTGCCTGGCCATCCTTCGCAGCCTGCATGAAGTGGATGCGAAGCGCCTCTGTGTCTACGGCAACAGCATGGGCGCTTTCCTCACCATCGGGCTCGCCGCGGAAGTGCCTGATCAGATAGCCGCCGCCGCGATCTCGGCGGGTGGCGTGATCACCCAGACAGGATTTCCCTCGCCCTCCGTGGACACGGCAAGGAAAGTGCGGACGCCCTTCATCATCCTGCACGGCGACAGGGACACCACAGTGCCCGCGGAGAATTCCGCCCGGCTGAAGGAGGTGCTCGACCAGCAGAAAGTGCCCAACGAGCGCAGTGTCTTCCCCGGGATCGGGCACAATCTGCACGGGGAGAAGACGGACGAGGTCTATCGCCTCATCAAGGCGTGGTTCGTAAAGCAGGGCGTGGTGAAAGCCTGATCGTCACGCCCCAATCCAGCCCATCTTCGTGGCGAGCGTCCAAAGGCCGAGCAGCGCGATCACCAAGGAACCCGGGATGGTCAGGACCCAGCGAAACACCTTCGGAGACTGCGCCCAAAACGTCGCCAGAAACGCCACGGCGATCACTGCCAGCGCGCCGGCCTCCAGGCCCAGGTTGAATCCCCCCAAATTCCCAACAAGCGCTTCGGCGGGCGAATCCAGGGCTTCGAACGCTCTGGCGAAACCGAAGCCGTGAAACAGACCGAATCCAAGCACCAGCGCCACCCGCCACACGGAGCAACGGGTCTGGACGATGTTTGCCAGGGCCAGCACGATGATCCCCGCTGCGATGACCGGCTGTACGATGGAGTCCGGCACATGCACCCAACCCATGGCATCCAGCCAGAGCCCGAGGCTGTGGGCAGCCGCGAATGCCAGCACTTGGGGGAGGAGCGCTCCCCAGCCCCGCCCGAGCAGGAACATGGCGCACACAAAGAGGATGGTAACCAACCCCCTGGGTACCACGTGCAGGAAGCCCTTCTTCACGAACTCCGAGAGGTCTGCGGGTTTCGGCACCTCGTTCTCTTCGGTTCCCGCACCCTCCGCCGCAGCGGGCGGTAGCTCATGGCTATGCCCCACCAGATCCAGCAGGAAGCTCGTCTCCTTGGGGAAGAGCACCATCATGCGTTCCACATCTTTTCCCCGCAGGCGGTTCAGGAAGAGCACGCTGAGCTTTCCCTCGGGCTTGGCGTGAATGCGGTACCCGGTGGAGCCGGCAGGCACGGTGCTCCGGTAGTTCCCAGTCATCACCACCACGTCATCCTCCTTGGTGAGGGGCTGGGCATTGTGCGTGGTAAACTCAAAGGTGAGGTCCGGCGTGAAAACCCCGGAAGGCACAAAGGTGAACTCCACCGAGTTGGCGACGAACACCTTCGCCTGGGCCAGCATGGCCGTCTTCTCAGCCTCGGGCAGGGCTTTCAGGGCACTGTGCAGCAGGGACGGCGCGATTTCCGGGTCGCCATCAAAACAGCGTGGGTCCACCTCCACCTGAATACTGAAAGCTCCATCCTCCTCAAAAGAAGCTCGCACCGGCACGTCCGGAATGGGGTGGGCAAAGGCCTGTGGGGAGGCCATGAGGGCCATCAGGCAGAGGAGACGACGCAGGGGCAGGGGCAGCATGAAGTTGGGAAGGGCATTTCCTCAAACGGAGCTTCCTACCAACAATCAACAATTATTTTCGCCGCAAAGATAAGTCTTGCGCCCGTGGGACGTTCTGTGTCTGATAATTTGCCGTCTTCTGTACGGCTATAGATTCAGCCATCCAAATTCTATGAAACACATCCTGACCATCGTTGCCGCCCTGAGCCTCGCACTTGGCTCCTCCTTCGCCGGATGCGGCAAGACCGAAACCGACAAGGGCAAACTCAAGGCAGTGAATGCCGAGAAGAAGCAGATCACCATCGACGTGGCCGGCAAGGAAGTGAACCGTACGCTCACTCCCTCCACCAAACGCGCTGATGGACTCGACAAGCTCGTTGGCAAATCCGTCACCGTCGTGAGTTCCCACGGCAAGGTGGAGTCCGTCTCCAAGGGCTAAACGATCCGCCCTGATAGCGCACTTTCTTGAGAGTCCGGAGGAAATATCCTCCGGACTTTTTTGTTTTCAGCGGAAGGCTCTCTCCGACTGGGTCTACTTCAGTGCCTCGCGAATCAGCACCGGGTCATCCGTGGTGATGCCTTCCACCCCCATCGCGGCGAGCTGCTTCGCTTTCGCGGGGTCATTTACGGTCCAGACGAGTACGCCCAGGCCGGCGTCACGAATCTGCTTCACGAAGGCTTCCGTCCAGGGCCAGTCCTGCCCGAGGTCGAGCCCATCGAGCCCGTCCTTCTTGGCCTGCTCAATGAATGGCGTCACATCCGTGCGCGGCTTCTTTTGTTTGTCCTTGCCGCCCGCCAGCAGGTACACCTTCAGCCAGGGCATGGCTTGCTTCGTGGCCGCGGCCGCATCTCCATTGAAAGTGATGACCGCAAGCTGGGAGGCGCGCGCCTTCCATGGTCCCAGAGTGCGGACAAGTGCGGGCACCACCTCAGGGCCGCATTTGATCTCCAGGTAGAAGCGCTTGTTTCCCATGGGCAGGGTGGCCAGGCACTGCTGGAGCGCGGGAAGCTTCTCATCCTTCCACTCGGCACCCTTCCACGAGCCGGCGTCGAGCTGGAGCAGTTCCTCAAGAGTGGATTCCGCAGGCACCTTCACCACGCCGGTAGTGCGCTTGGTGTCCTTGTCATGCAGCACCACGATCTGATCGTCCTTGGTAAGGTAGAGGTCGAGTTCGCAGGCATCCGTGCCCGACTCCCACGCCAGCTTGAAGGCGGCCAGGGTGTTTTCGGGCGCCTTGGCAGAATAGCCGCGGTGGGCGATGATTTCCGTGGCGCCACAAGGGAGCGCGGCAGCAGTGGCTAGGGCAGCGACCATGAGAGGACGGGCGAGTTGGTGGGAAAGGGCGCGGAGGATCATGACAGGATGGTCCTAACGATGCCAGCCGCAGGACGGTTTCAACAATTGAATTTCCATGACATGTTTCCCTGAAAGCGTGCTTCTGCCAGAGTTCCGGTTCGCGGCACGTTGTGTCCATCCCACGCCATGCGACCACCCCGATGCATCATCCTTCCGCTGGCCTGCCTGGCCATCCAGTTCACGGCATGGACCGCACCCGCCGCGGACTACGACCTTCTCATTCACAACGCCCGCATCGCGGATGGCACGGGAGAGAAGATCTACCCGGGCAGCGTGGCGGTGAAAGAGGGGCGCATTGCCGCAGTTGGCGGCTTGCATGGTACCGCAAGCGTCACCATCGATGCCCAGGGCCGCGTGCTGGCTCCGGGTTTCATCGATGTGCATACCCACTCGGAGAAGGTGGCCGAACTTCCCATCTCCGAGAATTTCCTGCGGATGGGCGTGACTAGCATCATCACGGGAAACTGTGGCATGTCCCGCACCGACATCGGGAAGTTCTTTGCGGAACTCGAAGAGGCGAAGCTCTCGCTGCACGTGGCCGCGCTCATCGGGCACGGATCGATCCGCAAGGAGGCCATGGGTGGCAGCTTTCTGCGCGCACCCAACCCTGAGCAGATGGAGGCGATGCGCGCCATGGTGGCAAAGGCCATGGATGACGGCGCCGTGGGCCTCAGCACCGGTCTCATCTATGTGCCCGGTACGTTCGCGAAGACCGAGGAAATCATCGAGCTGGCCAGGGTGGCCTCCACGCATGGCGGCATCTATGCCAGCCATATGCGAGCGGAGACGGTGAAGATTTTTGATGCGCTCGAGGAATTTCTTCGCGTGGCGCGCGAGGCAGACATCCGCGCGCAGGTCTCACATCTCAAGCTCACCGGACCCACGGCGTGGGGGAAATCCGCGGAGGTCTTTGCCCTGCTGAACAAGGCCCGGGCGGACGGCCTGAGCATCACCCATGATCAATACGTCTACACCGCTTCCAGCACCGGACTGAGTCAGCTCATCCCGGATGAAGCGAGAGAAGGCACGAGGGAGGATTTCATCAGGCGTTGCGAGGATCCAGAACAGAAAGCGAAAATCCTCAAGGGGATGAGTGAATCAAGAGCTCGTCTCGGTCGCACGGACTACGCCTATGCGGTGATCGCCAGGTATCCGGCGGATCCTTCGCTGAATGGGAAAACCATTCCCCAGGCAGCGAAGATCAAGCGCGGCTCCGATTCGCTCGATGACCAGATCGAACTCATCCTGGAGATGGAACGCGAGGGCGGCGGCAATGCGGTGTATCATGGTATGAACGAAGACGACCTCACCGCCTTCCTGAAGCACCCGCTCACGATGTTCGCCAGCGACGGAAACCCACGCAAGCTTGGCGAGGACATGCCGCATCCGCGCAGTTATGGGAACAACGCCCGCGTGCTTCATCGTTATGTGCAGGACCTGAAGCTGGTATCGCTGGAGGAGGCCATCCGCAAAATGACCTCGCTGCCCGCGCAGACCTTCCGGCTGGCGGATCGCGGCGTCATTCGTCCCGGTGCGTGGGCGGATCTGGTGATATTCGATCCCGAGAAGGTGAAGGACTTGGCCACCTTCGATGATCCGCATCACTACTCCGAGGGGTTCACGGATGTGATCGTGGATGGTGTGCCGGTGATTCTGGCTGGAAAAGTGACAGGGGCGCGCCCAGGTGGACCGCTGCGGATGAGCAAGTGAGCGACATGCTCAGCGCCCGATGGAAGAAGGTGCAAGACGGAAGCGTAGTTTGACTCCCATTTTCACCATGTTCCGTCGTCTTCGTCTTCGACTTCTTTACCTTGCCCTCGTTTCCTT
>JAEYUU010000268.1 GCA_023429545.1 Verrucomicrobiota bacterium | reverse complement strand
ATGTTGCACGGCGCGGCGCAGCTCCTGCTCCGCCAGCGCAAGGGCGGCCTTCCACTGCTCCGGCTTGCACTTCGCGTAGATGCCGTTGTTCTCGAAGAACTTGAACATCTCGAAGTTGTAGGCCTGGGCCTCCATGATGGGGGAGTTCTCCTTCTTGGCCAGCTCGCTGAGGCGCTGGTTGACCATGTTGTCCGCGAGGGTGCGAATCATCTTCTCACGGCGCTTGGCAGCACTGTCGTGGGCCTTGCTGGCCTCGCGCGGAGCCTCAATGCTGATTTCCGTGGCCGCAGCCTCCATCTCCGTGTGCAGCATGGCAACGAGGCCGCGTCCTTTGGTCAGCTTGCCCAGGCTTGGGTCTTCGGCATCTCCCCGGCGCGCCTTGGCGTCGCCAAAGTTGGCCTTGATGAGCTTCTCCACCATCGGGATGTCCACGTCACCCGCCACGACCACCACGGAACGCTTCGGCGTGTACCACTTTTCGTAAAAGTCCACGAAGCGGGGGCGGTTCATCTTCTTCAGTGTTTCCTCAACGCCAATGGGCATGCGGAAAGGAATGAGCGATTCCGGCAGGGCAAACTTGTACCCGGCCTCCATCGTGCGGGTGTCCACGCTGTCGCGCGCCAGCTTTTCACTCAGGATGACACCGCGTTCCTTGTCGATTTCCTCCTGGCCCATGAGCATGCCGTCAAGGTCATCGCGGAAGAGCTCGAAGGCCTCCGTGAACATCTTCTCGTCCACGCGGGGCAGTTCCAGCTTGTACACCGTCTCCTTGAAGGACGTGTGCGCATTCGTATCCGCGCCGAAGCCCATGCCCAGCCGCTGGAAGCGCTCCACCATGGTACCGGCCGCGAAGCGCTTGGACCCGTTGAAAGCCATGTGCTCCAGAAAGTGGGCCATTCCCTGCTGGTCATCCTCTTCCATGAGGGAGCCGGCATCCACGAACAAGCGCACGCTGGCGCGCCCCGCGACGGGGAACTTGTTGGGGTAGATGATGTAGCGCAGTCCGTTCTCCAATCGGCCAAAGACAGCCTTGTCGTCGGGTTTCAGGTCACTTACTTCGTGCGGCCAGACTTCGGCCCGGGAGGTTGCAGGAAGCAGGGAGAGGCACAGGGCGGCAAGAAGGCAGAGTCGCATGATGGAATAGCTTGTAAAAAACAATACGGCGCGAGCCGGGATGTAGGTAGAGGCGAACCGCCGCCACCTGTTCAAAAGTTTTGCCGGCGGGTGACGGGGGAGACACTAACGGCCCTAGCCGCGCGACCTTTCCAGGAGGCCGAACATGAGCAACGAGAGGATGATGGGCAGTTCATCCTGGGCAGGCAGGTCACCTACCTTCTCGATGTTGAAGCTGCTCTCCAGGAAGGCGCGGTTCTTGGTGAACTGCATCACCGCATTTCCCTGGCGGGAAATGGAGTACTTGGGGTGGCAGAAGAATCCGGTGAAAAGGCCGACGATGGGAATGTCACCCAGGACGGAATCCAGAATCTTGGACCAGGGATTCACCTCACGGATGTCATAGGCCACCTGCCCGTTGCCATCCAGAATCTCATAATGTGCCTTCCAGAGGGACCGCAGGCCCCGGCGACGCACCGCGCCGAACTGCTGGCCCTCCGGCGTGCGGAAGGCGTAGGCAGCATTGAAGTCGATGATGCGGTCCGCCTGAATGGTGGCCAGCAGGTTCTGGCGGGAGGAGTTTGTGAAGACCTCCACCTTTTCCCGGAGCTTGAAGAGCTTCTGCTTCACATAGCAGACCTCATTCCCGCCAGCATCCTGAACGTAGATCTGGGGAGCAAGAGCGAGAATCTTAAAACGCAGCTGCAGCGGATAGTTCATGCGGCGAGGATGTTGGACAGTTCCGTCCACCGCGCAAGCAGCCATTGTGTGGTCTGCCGCCCATGTATTTTCCGCAAACTCCACAAACTCAGAGCCCCCGGCCCTGCCCCGACTACAGCACCTCGGACATGGCATTCGGATCCGGCTCAATGAATCCCTGACCCACGAGGAAGTCATCCAGGACATTCAGTGTGGCCTGGTAGATATCGAAGGACACGTTGAAATTGAAGAACCCGTGGCCCTGGCCTTCATAGACCACCAGCTCACACATGTTTTTCTTTTTCTTCATCCTCTTCGCAAAGTCGAAGGAGGAATCAAAGGACACCACCCGGTCCTGCGTGCCGTGGAATATCAGCGTGGGGGGCAGGCCCGGAGCGATCGCGGCAGCGAGATTGGCACGCTTGGCCAGGTCCGGATTGGGGAAGCGGTCGAAGCCGAACCCTTTTTTGGAGGTGTCCAGCACGGGGTTGAACAGCGCAAGGGCATTGGGAGCACAGGGGATGGAGAGGTCCTCACCGGCCTCATCAAACCCGCTCAGCATCGCGGAGGCCGCGACGATATGGGCGCCGCCACTGCCTCCCGCGCCAACAATCTTACCCGGGCTGATGCCCAGCTCCACGGCATTGAGCCGCAGCCAGCGGAAGGCGGACCTGGCATCCGCCATGGCCTCCACCGGAGTGGTGCCGTGGCGGGCGCTCACGCGGTAATCAAAAGCCATGGCCAGCATGCCACGCGAGGCAAAGTACACACAATGAGGCGCAAACTGGCTCACCTGACCATTGTCCCACCCGCTGCTGTAAAAGAAGGCGATGACGCTCTTCGGATAACTGGGCGCCTTCTCCGCCTCAGGCTCCCAAATATAGACTGGCAAGTTCACGCCGCCGACCGTCTTGTAGATCTCTTCGCGCGCGGTCTTTAGCAGCTCTCGATTACGGTCAATCGGGGCTGGCTTGGACAGGCTGTCATCGTGAGAAAGCATGTATGGGGAGAGGCAGGCGCGGATAATCAAGAGATTCTCAAGGTCGGCAAATACTTTTACGATTCTGGAGATTGAGAGGGCGGGACTGGCGGAAAAGAAGCACCAATCCTGCCAGTTTTCTGCGCCAACGGCAATTTTAATGAGTAGTCTTGTCGCAACGTTTTGCATCCACCCAGCAGACTGCTACGATTGGATTTCCATGAGTTTCGTGCGCCTCCTCCTCGTGCTTGCCTTCACCGCCAGCTTTTTGCGGGCTGAGGATGCGGACCCGGGACTCCGCCGGACCCTGGAGCGGACCTACTCCTCCTGGAGGCAGGCCATGGTTGCCCAAGACGTGAGCGGCTGGCAGCAGAGC
>JAEYUU010000286.1 GCA_023429545.1 Verrucomicrobiota bacterium | reverse complement strand
GTGCCAGACTCCGCTGAGCGAGGAAGATCAGCAGGACTCGCGCTATGTGGTGAATGACTCCTGCCCCTACTGTTTTAAAGAGCCCGGGCACAAGATGCAGGAAAGCATCGCGCGCAGGCAGGAGGCGATTGCGCGCATCACCGCACCGCTGCCGGGCAGCATGCCGTATGAAAACCTGCGCCCCTTCAACATTCCCTCTGCGTGTGATGGCATGCCGCTGGCGGAGGCTTTGGCTCGCCTTGTCGTGCCCGTCAGTCGCGAAGCATGGGTCGATGCATGCGCATCCGGACGAGTCGTGAATGCCAATCACGAGCGCGTGCAACCCGAGCAGATTGTGTACGGAGGCCAGCGCTACCTCCACAAGCTCGGAGAAATCACCGAGCCGGACGTGAATGCCCACATCCAGATTCTGCACGAAGACGAGGCCATCATCGTGCTGAACAAACCTGCGCCTTTACCCGTGCATCCCGGCGGGCGCTACAATCGCAACACCCTCCGCCACATCCTTCATGAGGTGTACCAGCCGCAGAAGCCACGCCAGGCTCACCGGCTGGATGCCAACACCAGCGGCGTCATGGTGTATGCCCGCACGAAGCATTTCGCCGGAAAGCTGCAGCCGCAGTTCACGGCTGGCGAGGTGGAGAAGTTTTATCTCGTCCGCGTGCAGGGGCATCCTGCTGAGGATGTCTTCTCGTGTGATGCTCCAATCGGCAACGAGTCGGGAGCCATGGGGACCCGCGACGTGGATGATGCCCACGGCAGGAAATCGCGCACGGAGTTCACGGTGCTCCGACGGGATGATGATGGCACGGCCCTGCTGGAAGCCAGGCCTCTCACCGGCCGCACCAATCAGATCCGTCTTCACCTCGCGCATCTCGGCTGGCCCGTGCTCGGTGACCAGGCTTATCTTTCCGGCGTGCAGCGTGGCGACACCCAGACCCATGAACCCGAAGACGCGCCCCTCTGCCTGCATTCCTCACGCATTTGCTTTGTGCACCCCCTGACACGCCAGAGCGTGGAGTTCTCAGCACCGGCGCCCGCGTGGGCGGAGTGAATCTGATAGCGAAAGACGCACGCACGCTCTCCAGCTCCATCATGCGGTTTCTGCTTCTCCTGCGCCTTTGGTTCGTCTGGCTGCCGGGAGCAGTGCCCGTGACTGCCGCAGAGCCCGCATCTTCATCGAGCGTGCCCACCGCAGCACCGCAGCCGGTGGTGATGGATACCCTCCACGAAGTGCCGCGTGTTTCCCTGTTGCTGGATCCCACACTCTGCGATGGCTTCGATTTTCCAGTCGGCGATGTGAACGGCAAAGGCACTTATCGCGACAAGGCCACGCGTCGTTACCATCAAGGATGGAATGTCGCCTCAGAAGAGCCCACATCCGCCGGAGCATCCAAGGTCCCCTTCATCGGCGAGACGTGGAATGGCAAGGGTGGCGCTGCCACGGACGCAGGCCAGCCAGTCTATGCGATCGCAAGTGGCATCGTGCGCGCCATCAGCGATTCCCCAGGCGGACAGGTGCTGGAGATCGAACACCGTTTCTTGGAAAATGGCACCCTCCGCACCGCAGTCTCGCTGTACCGCGGTGTGGGCGGTCGTCTGGTAAAAGAAGGGGATGCCATCAAGCGTCGACAGCAAATCGGTGTCATCGCCAGGGCCGAAGGAGAAGTGCCCACACAGCTCACTCTTGGACTCAAGGTCGCTGGCGCTACTCCCATTCCCGCTCCCGGGGCTGCAACGCAGTCGCCCACACCCTCTGTTTCCATCACACCATCCGCCTTCATTCGTGAGCGACGCAAGCTCCTCGTGCCCGCGCGTGAGCTGGAGATCTTCATCGCGATGAAGCGCGACTATCGCCTCTATCTTTTCCGCAAGGGAAAGCTCGTTCGCTTCTTTCCCATCGCTCTTAGTCAGGACCCCATTGGTCCCAAGAGACGTGAAGGGGACAATCGCACCCCGGAAGGGGAGTATCGCGTCACGCAAAAGGCGAAGGGACCTTTCGAAGGTGAGTATGGCGCCTATCTCGGGAAGGCATGGATACGCATCAGTTATCCGAACGCCTACGATGCCCGCGCAGCTTTGGCAGAAGGCCGCATCACCGTCAGCCAATGTGCAGCGATCGTCTCAGCTACGAAAAAACGCAAGATGCCGCCTGCCAAGACAGCCCTCGGTGGCGGCGTAGGCATTCACGGCTGGGCCAGTGACTGGCCAGATGGTCCCCAGGATCTCACGTGGGGCTGTCTCAGTCTGCGCCATGAAGACCTCATGGCGGTGTATGATTTGATGAAGGAGGGGTTGGTGATTTTGATATGCCCGTAGCGCCATCGAGCGGCTGCCACCTAAATTCACTGTTGATGCTCCTCTTTATCGATTTCTTCTGCCAAACCTGGCTCTTGAACTGATTTCAATGTCACCTTGGCCTGTTCAGGCGTCTGCAAGAGTTGGTGTCGCGACAATTCTTTTCTGGTTTCAAGTGAAGATAGACGGCCACGATGGATATAGAGTCTTGCCTTAAATTCTTCTCCAGCAATATGATAATTAATCTCCGCTAGTCGCAGGCCTTCGCGCAAATCCTCAAATAGCCGAATGGGCTCATTCTGATCAAAGGAGAACGTAGTCATTCGGTTCCCGTTACTCCTCTGAATTCGATAAATGGTATTCGATTGCTGCCTCATTGTTTCGGCCAAGACTGGGGGCATGGCCTTGCAAACAGCTTCAAAGAGCCCCTTTTCCAGGGGCCTAAGCGAAAAGCTTCCTCCATACACAAACCAACTTAGTATTTTGCGGATTTTCATGAGTAATCACTTTCTAGATCCACCACTTCTGGGACGTGCTTGAGTGCGCCGAGTGCGCGTGCAGCGGAAAATTCGTCGCGCCTGGAGGTATGCGGAATTGCTCCACATCAAAGGGATGTCCGCCGCCCCACTCGCCCACATCACGAATGCCACCAAGTGCCAGCGAGAGGTTTCTGCGGAAATGATGAAAGTGTCCCTTCGGCGAACTCTGCTCCACCCACGGCAGTGCATCCAGTTTGACCGTATCCATGATGCGAAAGGTGAAGCTGCTAATCAGGCCTTGTCAGGCGGAGTGGATGCACCCTGCTGGCACATCGCATGGAGCCGGAGTTGCATTTGATCAGGCGGCACGTCCTCGATGCGTGTGGAGAACATCCACGCATGGCCCGAAGGGTCCTCCAGCTTGCACGTGCGGTCGCCATAGAAGGCATT
This sequence comes from Verrucomicrobiota bacterium, assembly GCA_023429545.1. GTDB lineage: Bacteria > Verrucomicrobiota > Verrucomicrobiia > Verrucomicrobiales > Verrucomicrobiaceae > Roseimicrobium. The sequence continues at coordinate 1,805 of JAEYUU010000286.1, read as the reverse complement.
CTCCAGCGGCTGCAACACCCTGGCGCCGGCGGCGACTGCCCGTTGGAAAAGCGCGTCCACATCCTGCACATAGATGAGCGTGGACGACCCGGAGCCGCCAATCGTCACCGGGCTCAGGCATTTCCACTCGGGAAACTCATCCGCCAGCATCACGACCCCGCCGGCGATTCGCACTTCCGCGTGGCCAACTTTTCCATCTGGCATGTGAAGCTGATACACCAGCGTCGCGCCGAACGCTTTCTTGTAGAACTCGATTGCCGCCTTGGCGTTCTTGCAGATGAGGTAGGGTGTCGCGCCTTCGTATCCTTGGGGAATCGGTTTGGCATTCATGTCGCCAGCCTGCCACGGTCATGACGTAGGGCAAAGCGATTTCGATTGGCAGAATATGCACTCAACGCATCGCGACTGACGCGAAGCGATGCGCTGCCGCGCTACAAATTCGCGACCTACTCATACTCTTTCTCCAGCGCATCCAGATAGCGCGAGAGCGCATCCGGGCGCTGGGCGCGTTCGCGTTCCAGGCGATCGCGGAGCCTCAGGTAGTCGTCGAACATGTTGCTGTAGTTCTGCGTCTCCGAGGCTTCATACCAGTCGAGGAAACTCTCCACGGCCTTGGCCTTGCCCTGGATCTGCATGCGCCGCTGGCGCAGCGTTTCCAGCTTGTCGGAGATTCCCCGATCCTTGCCATCGATGAGTTGCTTCACAACCATGGCGTAGTCGTCCACCAGCGGCTTGTAGAGCGGGTGGGCGCGCAGCCTCAGCGCATTGAGCATCGCAAGGTTTCTCTGGAGAATATCCTCGCGATCAGAGCGCTTCCAGATGCGGCGGTAGTCCTCCAGGGCGGCCAGCTCCGGCTTCACCTTCGAGATGGGCGGGCGTGGCGTGCGGCTCGCCTGGGGCTCGGCTCGTTTCGCGGGCAGTTCAGTCGGGCGAACCGCTGGTTTGGCCGGAGCTTCTGCCGGTTTTTCGACTGCCGCAGGGGGCGTCTCTTCTGCCTTCTTTTCCTTCTCCTCGCGTTTGAACCATTTCAGCGGATTGAAGCGCCCCGGTTTCTTTTCTGCCGAGGGATCTTCCTTGGCGTCTGCCTCCGCAGGTGCTGCCGCCTCGGGTTGGGTCTTGGCTGGTTCCGCAGCCGGTGCCGGCACGGGAGCAGGCTTGGCTGGCGGTGTTGCTTCGGGGAGGCCCGCGGGCTTGCTGCCCACACGGCGATTGTTCCGTGGCAGCACAGCCGGCTTTTCCTCGGCGGTTGCTGCTGCCTTTTCTTCGCTCTTGGCTGCGGGTTTAGTCGCGGTGGCGTTCTCCACGGCGGCCGCCATCATCAGCAGCATGATGGTGTAGGTCACATCCTTGCTGCCGCCAAAGATCTTCGGGAAGCGGAAGCGTGGGCGCTCCTTCTTCTCTTCGTCGCCAGCCTCCGCAGGCGCAGACTCGGTGGGCTTCGCCTTGTCATCCTTGGTGGCAGGCTCCGTTTTTTCGGTAGAGGCGGGCGCGGGTGTCGACGCGGGTTTGTTGGCAGGCTTCGGGGCAGCGGCCCGCCTTGGCGCGGGCTTTTGCGGTTTCTGCGCCGCTGCAGGCTCCGGTTCCGGCTTGGTCTCTTTTCGCTTGGCCTCGGGCTTTGCTTTCTCTTTTTCGGGCAGTTCGGCTGGCGGCGTGGCTGCTGCTGCTGCTGAGGTCGCAGGCGCTGGCGTCATCGGTTCCTTGGGCGGTGCATCTTGCGGCACGGTGGGCACTGCTGGGCCTGTTGGAGCAGGTGAAGGCAGCGGTGGCAGGTCGATGCCAGGAGCTGGCTTGCCCAAGGGGGGGGG
>JAEYUU010000295.1 GCA_023429545.1 Verrucomicrobiota bacterium | reverse complement strand
TTTCATGCCCAAGTACATCACCACCATCGGCCTCGAAGTCCACGCGCAGATCAACACGCGGAGCAAAATGTTCTGTGCCTGCCCCGCGGAGTATGGCGCGGACCCGAATACGCACACCTGCCCCACCTGCCTGGGCCTGCCGGGGGCGCTGCCGGTGCTGAATCTGGAGGCGATTGAGAAGACCATGCTCGCCGGCCTGATGCTGGGCTGCAGCACCCCGGAGATCTCGAAGTGGGACCGCAAGAACTACTTCTACCCGGACATGCCGAAGAACTACCAACTCACGCAGTTCGACCTGCCGCTGTGCCTTGGTGGTGGGGTGCCGCTGTATGACTTCGCGTATCCCAAGGATGCGCAGAAGAGCATCAAGAATCCGGGCAAGGTGGTGAAACTCACCCGCATCCACCTGGAGGAGGACGTTGGCAAGAGCACACACACCGGCGCGGGCACCTTGCTGGACTTCAATCGCGCGGGCACCCCGCTCATGGAAATCGTGAGCGACCCGGACATCGACAGCGCGGAGGAGGCATTCGCCTACCTCAACAGCCTGCGCCAGATTCTCCTCTACGGCGGCGTCAGCGATGCCGACATGGAGAAGGGGCAGATGCGCTGCGACGTGAACATCAGCCTCCGTCCCGAGGGCCAGAAGGAATACGGCGCCAAGATTGAGCTCAAGAACCTGAACTCCGTGAGCGCCGTGCGCCGCGCCATCCATGCTGAGATTGAGCGCCAGACCGAGGCGCTGGATCGTGGAGAGAAACTCATCCAAAGCACCCGCCGCTGGGATGACGACCGTGGTGAGACCCAGCTCATGCGCACGAAGGAAGACGCGCATGACTATCGCTACTTCCCCTGTCCCGACCTCCTTCCCATCCGCACTGCGCCCTTGCTCGCTGAGGCGAAGAAGCGCGTGCCCGAGCTGCCGCATGAGAAATGCGACCGCTTTGTGAAGGACTACGCCGTGAGCGCCTATGATGCGAACGTGCTCGCCAGCGAGCAATCCCTAGCCGCATGGTTCGAGCAGGCCGTCGCTGCCGCCGGACCCAAGGTGCCTGCAAAGAAGATCGCCAACTGGGTCATCAACGAACTGCTTGGCGTGCTGAATGCCAATGGCGTCACCCTTGAGCAATCACCCATCACCCCGCAGGCCCTGAGCGAACTCGTCGCTGCCGTCGAAGGCGGCAGCATCAGCAACAATCAGGCAAAGGAAGTCTTCGCCGAGATGTTTGCCACCGGCAAAACCGCCGCCGTGGTTATCAAGGAGAAGGGGTTTGAACAGGTGAGCGACACCGGCGCTCTTGAAAAACTCTGCGACGACGTCATCGCCGCCAACCCCGCCAAGGTCGAGGAGTTCAAGGCTGGCAACGACAAGGTCCTCAACTGGATGACCGGCCAGATCATGAAAGCCAGCGGCGGCAAGGCCAACCCGAAGCTGCTTGGCGAACTGCTGCGTGCGAAGATGGCATAGCTGCCGGTGCTGCGCTGTCATGCGCAGGAGGTTAGGCTTCCAGCCTGACAGCGGAAGTTGGGCCTCTGGCCTGACGGCTTGAGCGGTGGCATCAACCGCTCCATGTAATAGGTCTGCGTCAGCCCGCAGGGAGCGGGACCAGCCCCAATCCGTCATGGAGGCGCACGCTCCACCAAGGAGCGCGGCTTCAGTCGCCGTTGTGAGCTTTCGTTCCGAGTGGTTGAGTGCCTGCTTCCCTCGTTCTCGGTTGATGGGTGAAAAAGAGGACGAAATCTTTGACCGTTTTGACCCTTCCGTAGAGCGGATTGGTCTCGCAGTCGGAAATGTCATATCCCGCGCGTTGCGCCACCGCGTGGGCCAAATCATCGACATCCTCCCAATCAATCTTCAAATCGTCTTCTATTGAATCGGATGCTCGAAGTGGAAACTTGGGTTGCTTGGTATCGAACCATGAACCAAAAGCCTCATGAGTCGCACGAACAATCCATGGGTCGACCTTCCGCAGGTCGAACGAACGTCGAAATTCACAAATCGTGTCGGCCCGTTCGCAACGCAGCCTGGAGATTCTGCGGTTTTCGATGATTGACAAGCTGGTAAAAAAACAACGATCGCACCCAGTGTGATTGTCGTGGGGTAAGGCTGGACGAATAATGAATAGCCCAGCGCTGCGAAGGTCGACGTCAAAACGAGCTTTCCCAGCAACGGAATCTTTCCGTCTACAGTTGGAGGATTAGGAAGGTGTCTCGAAAGTGTGCGCATCTTCAGTAAAGATTCGGGGCCGCTTCATGCTTGATCAGCAAAGCTGCCGAACCGTCCTCACCCCAGCACCGTCCCCCTCGTAAACGCCGACGCCACCTTGTACCCGCGCGCTTCGATATTCGCGCGTCCGCCTTCTTCGCGGTCCAGCAGCACGAGCACGAAGGCAATCTTCCCGCCTTCGGCTTCAATGGCATCAATCGCCTTCAGCGTGGAGCCGCCGGTGGTGATGACATCATCCACGACCACCACGGAGTCGCCTTCCTTGAAGTTGCCTTCCACCAGTTTCTTGCGTCCGTGGCCCTTGGCTTCCTTGCGCACGCTGAAGGCCTGGATGGGCTTGGCGTCACCGGCAAGATAGGAGTACATCGCCGTGGCCAGCGAGATGGGATCCGCGCCCATGGTGAGGCCACCCACACCCACGGGTGCCGCGCCCAGCGCCTGCTCCGTTTCGCGCAGCAGCGCATGCATTACCTGGCCCACGAGGTTCGCGCCCTCGGCATCCAGCGTGGTGAGGCGGCAGTCCACATACAGGTCACTCTTCGCACCGCTGGCCAGAGTGAAGTCTCCGCGCATCACGGACTTCTTGAGCAGGATGGCACGGAGGGCGGCTTTGGCGTCAGCGAGGGAGAGGGAGGGCATGTGGGAGAGAAGTGAAAAGAGATAAGTTAAGAGGGAAAGGGGAGTGCGTGCATGGTCTATAGCGATGGACGCCCGGTTGTCCACGAGACGATGCGCTTCACCGCTCCCTCAGCAAATAATGCCGTGGCCGGTCGTGTTTCTGCTTGGGCGTGAGGGGCGGCAGCTTGGGGTGCAGGGTGGCCTGAGAAGCGGCGAGATGCTTCTCCAGTTGCACGCCTGCCGCTTGCTGCAAATCGGTCCACCGCGGCCAGTCATGCGCCGGGGCGCGGGTGATGTGCCGCAGCAGGCTGAGCCACTCGATGTACGCGCGGCTGAGATCACCCTGGGCCACAGGACCTCCTGAGGCCTTGGTGACGGTGGCCGCGGACGTGCCCGCGATCAGCCCGAGCAGTTCCGCTGTGCCCTCGCCGTAGCCCAGCGGCAAACCGGCTTCGAGATAGCCGTGATGATTCACGAAGCCATACGTGGCTCGGCACACAGCGGCGAGGCGTTCGCTGCTCCCGCCATCCGTCAGGTCAAAATGAACATCGCTGCGAAGATTCGCCGTGTGCAGGATCAACTCCGCGATGGGGTAACTTTCATCCTCCAACGCTGCGGCGATCGCGAGTCCTTCACCATGCTGGAAGAAGCTGAAGATGATGCCGCGTCGCGTCGGTGCGCCATCACTCTCCACGAGCCCGAGTGAGCGCCATGCATGCACGGGCGTGCCGGGGCGCGCATTCAGTAGACCTTCGAGGCCGGTGCCGGTCAGGCCGGTATCCGTGTCACGCTCCACCGTGCGCACCTCGGCATTCGCAATCCATTTGCCGCTCGCGTCCTGTGTCGCCTCCACCAGCGTCGGTGCAAAATCGAACTGGGCGTAGAGCATCCCGTCCTTTTCCACGACTGCGAGAAAGCTCGCACTGTCAAAATGCGGCAGCAGTTTGGGAATGGCGACATCGCGCACCTTTTCCATCGTGAGTGTCTCGATGTGCCGGGGAATCCTTAACAGCTTGCGCAGGTGATGCGTGGGCGTGATGCGAAGCGTCTCCGTGCTCACCTCCGCAGAGCCTTCCGGCGCTCCTGCGGGCAGATGTTCTGCCTTTCCCAGCGCCATCTCTTTTCCGTAGAGCTGCGTGCCGTTGTGCTTCGTGAGCTTGAAGACTCTGCCGAGGCCATTTGCCATGCCCTGAAGGTACTTCGGATCCGCCAGCGCCGGTCCGTGGAATCCCTCCACCGAGCGCATGGCTTCTCCCAGCGAGACCTGCGCCGTCTTGTTTGCCTTCCATTCCTCCCAGGCGCCCGCGCTGTTGCGCCGTTCCTTCCGCGTGCCCTTCAAGCCGAAGAGTGATTCCGCAGTCTTGCCGCCAAGCGGGAAAGGGCCGGCTTCCTCAAGCCCGAGTTCCGGCGGCGTCTTCGCAAAGAGTTTCTGCGCAAACTCGCGTGCCGCCGCGAAAGGCTCGCGGCCATCCAGTGCTGAGCGGCGCATCACGCGGAGGAAGAGCGGCCAGGAGAGCTTGCTGCTGCGCCGCAGCGTGGCAGGGCGCGCATCCATGAGGGAGGGGCTGTCGCGTGACGTGATCACATAGCCGCGTTCATCCAGTCCGCGACGTCCCGCCCGGCCAAACATCTGCAGCAGATCATCCGCGCTGAGCTGCTGCTCTGTGAGTCCATCGTGGAACTGGGTGGAGGACACATGCACGCTGCGCACGCTGAAGTTGATGCCAGCCGCGAGCCCCATGGTGCTGACGATGACCCGGAGCTGTCCCGCCTTCGCCAGAGGCTCCACCAATCCGGCACGCACGCCATACGCGAGCCCGCTGTGGTGATATGCCACGCGCTTCTCCAGCAGCGTGGTGATCTCCTTTCCAGCAAGCGCCCGCTGCTCCGCGGTGAGGTGCAGAGGTTCGCCCGGCGGGAGGGCATCCGCAATCTTCTTGGCGATGCTTTCCGCATCGCGGCGGCGTGGTGCAAAGATCAGCAGCGGCGCCAGGTCTGCCGCCAGTGCCGCGGCGGCAAGGCGTGGCCACCAGCCTTCAATACTGCGGCGTTGCGGAAGCGTCTCCACCGGTGCTTCGTCCAGCGGTACAGGACGTTCACGGGTGGCCACCACCTCCACGCGTCTGCCGATGCGCTTCATCCAGTCCGCCACATCGCCCGCATTCGCCACACTGCCGCTCAGCAGGAGCAATTGCGTGTCTGGTGGTGTCAGCACGATGGCTGCCTCATAGTGGCTGCCGCGCGAGGGATCCGCGATCATCTGGTACTCATCCATCACCAGCAGGGCAGGGCCTTCGCCGGTGAGCAGCCGCTCAATCTGCGTCTCCAGCGTGGCCACCAGCACAGGGGCATGCACATTGACCGAGAGATCCCCGGTGGCGAGGCCCACCTTCCAGCCGGCATCCGTCCACTCGGCGAACTTGTCATTCGCCAGCGCGCGCGTCGGCACCGTGTACAC
>JAEYUU010000148.1 GCA_023429545.1 Verrucomicrobiota bacterium | reverse complement strand
CGCCCCGAAACGAGATACCCACTCATCACCAAAAACAAGTCGACCCCGACCCACCCTCCCAGTTGGATGGTATGTAAAATCGAATGCAGTTGCTGGGAAACCAGGGCAGGAAAGTCAACCGGCAGATGCGTGACAAGGATCACGCTGATGGCGACTCCTCTCATCACATCCAGCCCCCACTCGTAGCCTGGCTTCTTCCAATAATGGATGCTGGCAGGCAGCGCTTGTGGAGCCGATGCCTTGCCCTCGAAGGAAGCCAGCAAGACAGTCAACAACAGCGCGGAACCGCCGGCAAACAACACCCAGCCGGTTGTTTTATGCCAGACTCCCAAAGGACGCGCGTAGCTCACGCTGTACGTGCGCCCATTCAGCCGGGGATCAGATTCGTCCCAGGTTGAGAACCAAATCTGCTTGGCGCTGATGGCGAATTGGCCCTTGATTCCGTTTTTGACCTGGTCGCTTGAGACAGCGGGCCACAGGAGGCGACCGTTTTCGGTGATTCTGACAAACGCCCCGCTCTCCAGTATTTTGCGGAATGGGGTGGCGGATGTAGCGTAGGCTCTTCCTTCCGCCGCTTGGATGGCAGCCGTTTTGATGGGCTGAGATTTTCGAAAGGGCTGTCCCGTTGAAACCTGGACCAGCAACAAGATGCCGGACAGCAACATCAGGATGCCGACTACCACCAACACTTTGTTCATTCTGCTCATTGTTCCTCAAACAGGTTGGTGACCGTACCACCTGCCAAAGTCAAGTGGAGCTGTGGCGAAGGCCAACTCCCGCCCAAAGTGGTGGTGCTTCCACACCCTAAAGAAAGCTTTGTCTCTGCCGGGACCTCAGGGGCTGACCTGGAGTATTGCCCCGGATTGGATTCGTCCAATTCCGAGGTGTACCGCGGGCGTCTCGTGCCTCGGTCTGCGGTGCGGGCCACAAGCTTTGAGATGCGCTGACACACCGAGCCATCGCGGAGCGCGCAACCGCATTGCGTGCACGATCAGCTCAAAAGAAGCGCCTCGGATAGTCGTCGTAGTTGCGACGGCCCCCGGAACACTCAGTCAGGAATCTGCTCTGCCATTCAGGTTCCGCCCCTCACCACCTGGGGTGAGGAGGGTCGAAAAGCTTCGCAGCATCGCGAGCCCGCGAAGCTACAACGTCGAAAGTTTCAAAATCCGATGCGCGAACATGCACGCATTGAGGCCGGCCTTGCTGTGCAACCCCACAGTGCCGAGCGGCACCTGTCCGGGAACCTGGCAGATGGAAAGCAGCGCATCGATGCCGTTGAGCGGGCCTCCGGGAACGGGAACACCGACCACGGGATACTCCGTCTGCACGGCGACCACGCCAGGGAGCGCGGCAGAGAGACCAGCCACGGCGACGATCACGATCTTCTCGCCACTCGCGTTCAGTTGCTTCAGGTACTCTGCGAGTTCCACGTGGTTGCGGTGGGCGGAAAGCACGCGCTCTTCATACGCGACCTTTTCCTTGTCCATGTAATCGCGGCCTGGCTGCATGAATGCCTGGTCGTTGGCGCTTCCGTAGATGATGACGATTTTCACGAGGGTGTGCTTGGTTGGGTTGAGTACTTGGAAACTGGCGATTCATGGACGGCTGGGAGGCCGCCTATTCGAAATGCATCTTCGCGATGTCACTGCGCTTCTGCAGTCCGTCGAAGGTGATGGACTCCGCAGCGTGATATGCCTTGCTGCGGGCATCTTCGCGGGTGCCGCCCTGGGACACCACGGCCAGCACACGGCCACCATTGGTCTCGAAACCATTTTCACCCTTGCGTGTACCGCAGTGGAAGACGCGGGCGCCATTGGCACCATCCAGTCCCTGGATCACATCTCCGTTGCGGGAACTGGCGGGATAGCCGGCGCTGGCGAGAATGACGCACACGCTCCAGCCTTCCACGAAGTGGATGAGGTCGCGCTTCAGCGTGCCCTGGGCGCCGGTGAGCAGGTAGTAGGCGAAATCGCCGCGTACCATGGGCAGCACTGCTTCCGCCTCGGGGTCACCGAATCGGCAGTTGTACTCGAGCACCTGCGGACCTTGTGGAGTCAGCATGATGCCAAAGTAGAGGAAGCCCCGGTACTTGAGCTCATCCTTCTGCAATCCAGCCACGGTGGGCTTCACGATGGTTTCTTCGATTCGCTCAAGCAGCTCGGTATCCACGAGCTGGCGTGAGGCCACGGCGCCCATGCCACCCGTGTTCGGCCCCTGATCGTTGTCACCGATGCGCTTGTAATCGCGCGCGGGCATCAGGATGTGGTAGCTGCCATCGCACACACTGGCGAAGATGGAGATCTCCGGACCGGTGAGGCACTCCTCCACGATGAGGTCACCTTCGCCGAACGCGCGCGCCGTGAACACTTCGTCAAGGAACGCAACCGCCTCCTCTTCTGTCTGACAGACGGCCACCCCCTTGCCTGCAGCCAGGCCATCATACTTAAGCACCACGGGATAGCTGGTGATGCCGCGCAACGCTTCGTGCTTGGTATGCGCGATGCTGAAGGCGGCGGTGGGGATGTTGTGCCGCTTGAGGAAATGCTTTGCGAAGGCCTTGCTCGCTTCGAGTTGCGCCGCTTCTTTTACCGGCCCCCAGCACGGGATGCCAGCCTCGGCACACAGATTGGCGAGTCCGCGATCCTTCACAAGGTACGCCTCTTCACCGGCCACGCAGAGATCCACTTTCTCACGCTGCATGAAAGCCACGAGCTCCAGCAGATCCTTTGCCTCCACGCGCGTCGCGAGTGCGGAAATGGCGTCACTGCCCGGATAGGAAAAAATCTTCGCCTCTGGGGCGCTTTCCCGAAGGGCGGTGATGATCGCGTGTTCGCGACCTCCTTTTCCAGTGACAAGTATCTTCATGATTCCGTGGTAAACAAATCAGTGGGGCGCCCGCCCTGGCCGCGCTTGTAGCGGATGTAGGCTTCATTGGCGATGGCGTTGCCGCCAGGAGTTGGATAGTCGCCGGAGAAATACCAGTCCCCTGCATTCGGCCCCAGAGCGAGGTGCAGATTCTCGATGGTCTGGTAAATGAGTTTCACCTCGCCATGCCAGCCATTGCCCTTGGGGCCCACCAGATCGGCGATTTTCGCGGAAATCTGCTCATCCGTGAAGTTCTTGTAGATGTTCCTCACCTGGTTCTCCTGCTGGGCGGCAGGCTTCTTGACCTCCTTCAGGCAGAGGTCGTAGGTGCGCTCGATGACGTCGTGCTGCAGATTTTCCTGCAGGAGGGCGATCGCCGCCTGGAAGGCGATGAACTTGCCCAGCTCACTCATGTCGATGCCGTAGCAGTCGGGATAGCGAATCTGCGGTGCGGTCGAGACAACGACTATACGCTTTGGATTCGTGCGCGAGAGGATGCGCAGGATGCTTTGCTTCAGCGTGGTGCCGCGAACGATCGAGTCATCCAGTACCACCAGGGTGTCCGTGGGCTCCACCACCCCGTAGGTGATGTCATACACGGAGGACACCAGCAGATCGCGGCCCTCCTCCTGGGCGATGAAGGTGCGGCTCTTGATGTCCTTGTGGGCCATTTTCTCACTGCGCGGCCAGTTCTTCAGGATGAGATCGTCGATCCGGTCCTCATCAAGGCGGCCGCTGGCGTACATCTCCATCAGCTCACGTTTCACCTGGAAGCGGCGCTGCTTTCGCAGTCCATCCATGAATCCGTAGAAGGCAGTCTCCGCCGTATTGGGGATGAAGCTCACCACCGTGTGCTTCAGGTCGTGCCCCACGGCCTCCAGAAGCTGGGGCACCAGCACCTCGCCCAGCGCCTTGCGGTCATGGTAGATGGTGGCATCATTGCCACGCGAGAAATAGATCCTCTCAAAGGAACAGGGCCGTGGATCGAGCGGCTGCGTGAAGGGTTGGACGGAGAATTCACCATCACTCTTGATCACCGCCACATGGGCGGCGGGAAGCTCGTGCGTCTCCCCTTCATCCAGCTCAAAGACCGAGCGGAGGGCCGCACGTTCGCTCGCGAAGGCGATGTACTCATCCGTCTTCGCATAGAAGCAGGGACGAATGGCGTGCGGATCGCGCATCACAAACCCATCACCATTTCCAATCACGCCCGCGATCGCATAGCCGCCATCCCAACCGGCAGCCGAGTCGCTGATGACCTGCGCCACGTCCAGCCGGAGGCTGATTTCCGCGGGAATCTCCACGCCGGTGAGAGTCTCACGCAGTTCGCGATACAGATCCGTGTGTGCCTCATCAAGATGGAAGCCAATCTCTTCCAGCACCGTTTGTGTATCCGTGTCCACCACGGGGTGCTGGCCGCGCTCACGCATCAGGTCGTTGAGCTCGCGGACGTTGGTCATGTTGAAATTCCCCAGCACCATCAGGCTGCGGGTCGGCCAGTTGCTGCGGCGAAGGTAGGGATGGCAGGAGGCCTTGCCGAAGCTGCCGCTGGTGCCGTACCTCAGGTGGCCGATCAGCACCTCTCCGCCAAATTCGAACTGCTCTTTGATGGCCCGCGGATCGTGCTCGAATTTCACGTAGTCCGGCTTGCCGTTCGCCTGTCCCAAGGCGTCCTCCGCAGCTGCCTTGCGCTGCTTGTTCACCTTCCGGGCGATATCCTTGTAGTCGCCCATCACGTCGCCGAAGACCTCCTCCAGAGAGTTGCTCTTGCTGGAGCGCACACGGAACATGTAGGGCTGGCCGGGCTGCATGTTCAACTTGCAGCAGCCGATGCCCATGCCGTCCTGGCCGCGATTTCGTTGCTTGAGCATCAGCCCGTGGAGGCGATCCAGTCCCCAGAGGGGACTTTTGTATTTCTGCTCGTAGTAGGCCAGCGGCTTCAGGAGCCGCACAACGGCAAGGCCGCACTCGTGCCGGATAGGGTCGCTCATGCTGGGGGAACGGGGGCGGGAACGATGCCGCAGATTCCCCTGCTGGCAAGGCTGGAAACAACTTCTTTACTGCTTCCCAATCGCCAGCCTGGCAGGCACTTGCCCATCCTGTCCGGAAACCGGGACGGCAAGGGACGGCACCCGGTGTGGGGAATTTGGGAACTCGCGGAAGTCAACACGGAGACATTGAGATACCAAACCTCGCGGGTGCCTGGCGAGCAAAATGAAAC
>JAEYUU010000026.1 GCA_023429545.1 Verrucomicrobiota bacterium | reverse complement strand
GGAAGGACCAGTGCTCCTCATACTTCGCCCCCTGCGCAATCCAGGTCTTCAGAAGCGCGCGTTCCTTTGCCGTGAGCTGCTTTGGAGAGGAGGGCGGGGGCATCACGTCATCCGCGTCATGGGTGATGATGCGCGCCCAAAGTTCGCTGCGGTCCGGGTTTCCCGGGACGATTGCTTCCGGCACGGCCTCCTTCCGCACATCCAGGCGCAGCCCGCCCTCCCGCTTGTCCTCATCCGGGCCGTGGCAGGCGTAACATTTGGAGGCCAGGATGGGCCGGATGTCGCGATTGAATCCTACCTTGGTCTCCGCCATGGCCGGACGCACCGCGAGCAGCGCGGCGAGGACGATGAGTGGCAGGGACTGGGGGACTTTCATGCTGGCAACGGCAGACAGATTAAACGGCCGTCCGCCCGGCGTTCGTGCATTCGCTTCGCAGCCGGATTCAAGGATTTCGGCTGGCACGAAATCCAACCGGGACCAGACGAAGACGGACACCTGCCCCCTACTCCTCCGGCAGCATCCACCCGTCCGCACCGGCTTTGGTATTCAGGTAGTCCTGCAGGATCGCCACTGCAGCCACCTGGTCGACGAGCTTCTTCTGCTCGCGGTCCAGCTTCTTGCCAGTGAAACCGAGGCTGCGCTCGGCAGCAGAACTGGTGAGACGTTCATCGACGAACTCGATGCGCACCTCAGCAGGCAGGAGTTTCCTCAGACGATCGGCGAAGCGGTCCACGCGCTCGGCGGCACTGCCCCGCTCGCCGCTCATGCGCAACGGCAGGCCGATCACGATCTCCTCAACCCGTTTCTGCTGCACGAGGGTGGCGATTTCGTGCTCCACGTCGGGGTGGACATCCAGTGTCTTCAGCGGATTGGCGAACATGTGCAACTCGTCGCTCAACGCGAGCCCGATGCGGACGGTGCCATGGTCGATGCCGAGGATGCGGCTCATGCCGGGATCAGGGTGGGTGCTTTGCTAGCGCAGTTCGTCCGGCAGTCCATCCACCAGCTTCTTCAGCGACTCCGCCTGGGAGCGATGCGCAACCAGCAGCGCATCCGGCGTGGAGATGATCATGAGGTCATGCACGCCCAGCAGTGCAATGTGCTGGGGAGTCTGGGAGAAGACGAGGTTCCCGCTCGAGTCCATGCCGCTCATGACGCAGTTGTGCTGGTTGCCGGAGATGTCGGTCTTCAAATAGTGGCCCACGCTGGTCCAGTTCCCCACGTCATCCCAATCGAACGCCGCCTCCACATTGAGCACACGGGGCGCCTTTTCCATGAGTGCGTAGTCGATGGAGACCTTGGGCAGCGTGGGAAACAGCTGCTTCACCGTCTCGCCGAAGTCGGTGCATTCCTGCAGGGCGGTGACGAATGCCGCCAGCTCCGGACAATGCGCCGCGAAGTTTTTTCGCACTGTGTCAACCTTCCAGAAGAACATGCCGGCGTTCCAGGTGAAATTTCCTTGGGCGAGGAACTGCTCTGCGAGTTCCTCGCTGGGCTTCTCACGGAAGCGCACCACTTCATAGACCGGCACGTCTGCATTTCCCTCGGGATGGTACCGCGCGCCACGCTCCACATAGCCGTAGCTCGGGCAGGCCCAGCCGGGCTTGATGCCAATGGTCACCAGTGCGCCGCTCTCCTCCGCCGCAGCACAAGCCGCGCGGAGGGTGCGCTGAAAGGCATCCACATCCTGGATGAGGTGATCGCTCGGCAGCACCATCATGGTGGCCTGCGGATCCCGTGCCGCCACCCAACCCACGGCAAGGGCAATGGCCGGAGCGGTGTCCCGTTTCACCGGCTCGGCGATGATGTTCTCCTTGGGGAAATCAGGCAGGGCCTCGCGCACACCGTCAACCTGCTGCTGGTTGGTGAGCACGAGGATGTTCTCCCGGGGCACGAGACCCTCCAGCCGCTCGATCGTATGCTCAAGCATGGACCTGTCGTCGAAGAGACGCAGAAGCTGCTTGGGCAGCCGGTCACGGCTGACGGGCCAGAAGCGCTGGCCGCTGCCGCCGGCTAAAATGAGGGCGTAGGTGGACATGAGGATGGGGCCATCAATCTAACTGCCGTGACCGTGGCAGTGCAACCAGCAACAATCTCTCATGCAGGGTGTTGGCGGACAGCACGCTTCCACGCAAAAAGCCCTTTGTTTCCGCCAGTTCCGCCGTATGGTTATTTATATATCATGAGTGCAAGGACCCCCAACTGGAGTGACGACGACCTGAACACCTACGCGCTGACTACGGCCTCGGCCGCGGCAGGATGTGCGCTTGGGATTCTGTTTGGTCGCGGCATGTCCCGCACATCATCGAACATCACCGCCCTGTCCCTCCTCGCCGTGGGGGCCGTGGTGGTGGCCCCCACCCTTACAGACTTCATCTCGCGCCTGGCCAACCGCCCTGGCTCCGCCCGCGGCAGCCGCAAGCGCCTGCAGAGCATCCGTGACGGCGCCCTGCCGGAAAGCGGGGATGAGATCTACGCCTCCGATTTTCACGGGGCGTAGAGCAATATCGTTGGAGGGTCGGTCGGGTTTCAGGGGAGCTACGTTTGGGCACGAGGTTCTTGTGCACCTCATGGACGCGTAGCGTACTCCCACACCCAGTCGCCTTTGTACTCCGCTCTGCTGGGCTTGGCCGCATCGCCCTTGGCGTCCTTGTCGGGTCCCTTGCCTCCATCGTCGACCAGATCAAATCCCACGCTCCACAGCTTGTAGCGTCCGTCCTCGGTCTTGACGTAGCGCATGGGAGCACCATCGGCGGGATCCTTGGGCAAAGGCTCGCCATCGGTCTGTTTGAGGAGTTCCAGGGACTCGGGATAGGCCTTGTGCTCCGCGTAATGTCGCTCCAGCGCGCAGGCGATGATGGCCTGATTCACCAGGCACTGACCATACACC
>JAEYUU010000693.1 GCA_023429545.1 Verrucomicrobiota bacterium | reverse complement strand
TTTCTCCCACCATGCCCGGTTCGGGAAAATGCCGGAGGCGTTTTCTGGCAGTCCAATTCCAAGGTCCTGACCGATACCGAGCAGCGAAATGACGGCATCGAACTTGTCGTTGTTGATCGCATTCCCGAGATTGTAGAAATAGGGATTGCAGCTTTCTTCCATTCCTTTTCGCAAATCCATCTGGCCATGCGTGCCACCTTTCTGGGCTATCCAGCACTGCATGTACCTGTTGCCAAAAGTCGAGCCGCCGGTGCACGTGTGTTGGAAGCCTTCTTTCCCATCGCAGATTCCCGCGAGAGAGGTGGCTATCAGGAAGGTAGCGCCGGGGACAAAGCTCCGAACTGCGCGGTTTAGCAGAGGAATGGTGGCATTATCGTTGTACTCTTCAAACCTCTCTTTGCTGATGGTGGGAATGAAATCATTTGGGTCATAGGAAGGCGCCGAGGCCATGGCGAGGACATCACCGTTGCTGACATCCAGCAGTACCACGGCCCCGCGACCGATGGCCGGTTGGCTGTCCCGCAAGGCTCGTTCGACGATGTACTGGTGCCGGACGTCCAAGGTGAGGTAGACGTCCGTCCCACGATTGGGCTCTTCGTTCGTTCCCGCGTCCCCGCTGGGAGGCGCGAGCATGCTTTCCATGGATTTTTCAATACCACCGACGCCCGTTTCCCCGGACTGGTTGAAGTAACTGGCCGATGCAGGCTGGTTCACGTACCCCAGCAGGTGCGACGCCATTGACTTGAAAGGATAGTGGCGGAGGAAGATGGTGCGCGTGTCCATACCCGGGATCTCGCCTTTGAGGGCAGCCGCGCGCTTCGCCGTTTCCTCAGGCAGATCATTCGTATAGACAAACGGTCTCTCGCGCTTCCGCTCTCGGTAGTTCACGCGCATGGCATTTGCGTTGAAAGGGTGGGCGAGTTGGTGCGATTCCAGCGCGGGAACCACCAACTGCTCGAAGAGATACACAATGTTCGGCTCTTGGACATCCTCCGTGCCGCCGCCGTCCTTGGGGCGGGCATAGGTGATCATCGGGACCTCGCGGCCAGGCTTGGCGCGCCATGCTAAGACCACTTTTTCCAGATTGAAGACGATCTGCCTGTCCTGCCGGTCTGATACGGCGAGCGGCACGCCATTCCTGTCCCGGATGGAACCGCGCGCACCGAGTGGGGCGACGTCCTCCGCATTTAGGGGGCGAACGATGTCCGGAGCAGTAACCGCGAGAAGCACGGTCACTAGCATGGCCATGCCCCACACGGGACGCAGGGGCGAAGAGGTTGCTGACTGCATGGGCTGGAGCAGACGCTCGATGCGAGTGCGCAACTCACCCTTGCCCCGAGCTGCCAGTGCCAGCCGGGGTGTGGGCGTGGATGCACGTGCCGCCATTTGCAAGAGGGCGCGGGCATAGCCTGCTGTATCCCCGGTGGCGCGGATGGCGGCATCATCACAGGCATGCTCCCGTTCGCGACGGATGCGACGGCTGATCCACCAAACGGCGGGATGGTAGAAGAACAAGGTCTCCACCACGGACTGGAGCATGTTCACCAAGTAATCATGACGGCGGAGGTGGGCGTACTCATGAGCGAGGATCATCTCCACTTCTTTGGTCGAGCAGCCGGTCGCCATCGCGACGGGCAGCAATACCACGGGCCGCCACCAGCCGAACGAGATCGCGCCGGAAACTCGCGCGGACCAGTAGACGCGCACGGAGGGAGAAATCTGCATGCGCACCGCAAGGCGGGCGGCCATGCCGGCCAGCTCTCCCGAGACGGTTTGGGTGGACGCGCGCCGCAGTCGACGCAAACCAAGCCATCCCAAGGTGTGCCACACGCAGAGCAGGGTCACGCCTGCCAGCCAGGACATGACAATCCAGCACTGCCAAGTGGCCGATACCTTTTCAGGAGCGGGCTGAGGCACAGCGGCGGTTGCAGTACCAGATTCTACGTTGGGCGAGCCAGTGAATAAGGGGGGCTTCGAGGACGGAATGTTGTCCGGCGCAGAGGACATACGGAGCCAGGGCGCCTCCACAATGTCTCGTGAATCACGGGCGAGTTCGCAAAAGGTAAGCGCCGGCCAGACTGCCATGGCCAGCAACGCAAAGCAGGCCGCTGCATGCTTTGCGCGGGCTGTCGCGCGGCGCATGAGCCTCCACAACAGAGCCAGTGCCACTGCCACCACGACTCCTTGCCACAGCGAGTGCATCAGCATCAAAGAGAGCCTGTGGACCATTTCTGAATTCACAAGCTGATTGAGCAGGTCCTTCATGGCTTCATGGTGGATTTGGATTTCGCGACATCTGGAGCCAGTTCATCCAGCATGCGGCGGATCTCCTGAAGTTCGGCCGCACTGGCCTTCTTCGAACCCAGCGCGTGCATGACCAGGCCACTGACAGAGCCTGAGAAGACCTTCTCCAGAAGGTCACCCACGAGCTGGCGCTGCATCTTTTCGGCAGGGGTGGCGGCGGTGTAGACGTGGGTCTTGCCAGAGTCGTCCCGGCGCACCAGCTTCTTCTCCAGCATGATCTGGAGGAACTTCAGCACGGTGGTGTACCCCATGTCGCGGTCTCCGGCGAGGGCATCCATGACCTCGCGCACGGTGCTGGGTCCTCGCTCCCAAAGGACACGAAGGATGGCGAGTTCAGAGGCGGTGGGTCTTTGCGTGCTTTCGCCGGGCATGAAGGCAGTATCTACGAAAGTGTTCGTGGTTGTAAACGAATAAATTCGTAGATGGAGTTTTCGTCGCAGGGAAGGCTTGAAAGGGGGAGGCGGCTATTCCTGCACAGGGCTCTCCAACAGCTCCCCTGCTGGCACCTGCTTCATGAATACCGCCACCTCCATGCCCACATACGCCCCGGGCGGGCCGCTGAAGATGCCGCTGACCGGCATGACCCCGCGCGGATGCGCGCTCACGCCGAGGGCGAGGTGCTTGCGCGAAACCCGCTCGCCGATGGTGGGATCATAACCCGTCCAGCCGCGATCCGGC
>JAEYUU010000608.1 GCA_023429545.1 Verrucomicrobiota bacterium | reverse complement strand
CGAAAAAGGTGGTGACTTGCGTGAGGAAAATCGCGCGGAAACGCGCCGCGCCGCCCTCACGCACGGCGCTGAGGACACCATCCGTCTGCCGTCGATGATTGATCTCATCCACCAGGACGAGGGTGTCATTCACGACCACTCCGGATACCGCCAGCATGCCGAGCATGCTCATCACGCTGATGGGAAATCCGTGGAAGACATGGCCCAGCACCGCCCCCACCACGCCGAATGGCACCACGACCAGGACGACTAGTGGCAGGAAGTAGCTCTTGAATGGTATCGCCGTGAGCGCATACAGCCCGAAGAGAACAATCAGGGCGATGACCCAGGTGGATTGATCGCTCTCACGCTCCGCGCGGGCTTCGCCTTCAAAGCTCCACTTCACCTGCGGATGACTCCGCATGAACTCTCCCAGATGCTGCGCCACGTCTTCACGGATGGCCACCACATTGGTGGTTTTCTTGTCCACATCCGCCGTGATGTTCAGCTCCCGTTGTCGGTTCACCCGGCGGATCGAGGAGAAGCCCTTGCCCACTTTCATCTCCGCCACCCGCGTGAAGGGAATCTCCAGCCCTCCCGTCGTGCGCACCCGCATGGTCTCGAGCGTGGCGAGGCTGCGCCGTTCATCACGGGGGTAGCGCAGCATGACCTTGATCTCATTGCGCCCGCGCTGGATGCGCTGCACTTCACTCCCATAAAACGCCTGTCGCACCTGCCGCGCCAGATCACTCACCGTGACGCCGAATTGTCGCGCCTCCGGCTTGAGCCGAAGCTGGATCTCATTTCTCCCGGTGTCCAGCGAGTCGCTGATGTCAAACACTCCGGGGTACTTGGCCAGTTGCTCCTTGATCTTGGAGGATAGCTCGAGCAGTTCGGCGGGATTCGTGCCGGTGAGCTGGACATTGATGGGGTCGCCGCTGCGGAAAATCTCCGAACGGAAACTGACTTCCTCCGCTCCCACGATCTGGCCGATGCGTTTGCGCCACTCATTGGCCATGTCCACCGTGTTCACTTTCATCGTGCGCTCCTCGGGGCCATAAGTCTCGATATTCACCTCGCCAATGTGAGCCTGGCCACCGCTGCCTGACCCAGAGGTGAGCCGCGTCGTGCCGGTGGTGGCGATGATATGGCGGATAACCGGGGTGCCGTCCGGCCCGACATACTCCTTGCGCATCTGCTCGGCGATTTCGTAGATGCGGCCGATGTGGCCATCTGTCACCTCAAAGGGAGTGCCCTCCAGCATGGTGAGGCGCGCCTCGATGCGCTCGCTCGCAATCCGGGGGAAACGGACATACTGGATCCGCTCGCTGAAAAACATGCCGCACAAAATGGCCAGTCCCCCAAAGCTGAGTGCCAGCACCGAGTAGCGATGGTCCAGGCAGAATCGGAGCGAGGGGCGGTACACACGATTCACGAAGCCCTGGAGAGCGCGATCCGCCCCACGATGCAGGGGGTCCAGCAAATGCCCCACTTTCTCCAGTGGGCGGATCGGATGCGCCAGATGCGCGGGCAGGATGATCTTGGTCTCCACCAGCGCGATGAGCATGACCATGATGAACACCAGCGCGATAGGGGTGAACATGCGGCTCATGTCGCTCTCCTGAAACACCATGGGCAAAAAGGCCATGACTGTCGTGAGCACGCCGAAGGTGATGGGCACGGCCATGCGTTTGGTGCCCTCGATGGCGGCCGTGAGCGGATTCATTCCCTCCCGCCGCAGGGTATCCACGTGCTCGCTGATCACGATGGCATCATCCACCACGATGCCGAGCACGAGAATGAACCCGAAGAGGGTGGAGATGTTGATCGTGATATCAAAGTACGGCATCAGCGCGAAGGCGCCCAAGAAGGAGACCGGCAGGCCGACGACGATCCAGAACACGGACTCCAGGCGCAGGAAGAGTCCGATGCAAAGCAGCACGAGAATGAGACTGCTCTTGGCATTGTCCAAAAGCAGATCGATGCGGCCGCTCACGATCTTGGCACGGTCATTCCAGTACTCGATGTCCACGCCATCCGGCATGCGGTGGCGGGCCTCTTCGATGTACCGCTTCACATTCTCCGCAATGGTGATGGCGTTCTGGTTGCCCTCGCGCATCACATTCACCACCACGCAGCGCTTCCCGTTGAGCCGCGCATACAGGGGGGTTTCATTGAAGCCGTCCTCGATTTTGGCAATTTCGCCCAGCGTAAGCCTGGTTCCATCGGGACGATTGAGCACGACGACTTTGGCGTAGTCCTCGCCGGTATAGGCGCGCCCCTTCGTGCGGATGGAAACATCGCCCGCCTCCGTTCGCACCACCCCCGCCGGCAAGTCGATGGCTGCATTGCGAATGGCAGCGCTGATGGATTCCAGCGTCAGGCCGTACTTCCGAAGGTTCTCCTCGGACACCTCGATGGCGATTTCCAGAGGCCGCGAACCAGCGAGAGACACGTAGGATATGCCGGGCTGCGCGGCTAGTTCATCCCTGACCTGTTCCCGCAGACGGCGGAGGTCGCGCTCCCCCATATCCGCCGCGATGACCACGGTAATGACGGAGCGCCTCTCATCATCCACCTGAATGACGGGCTTTTCCGCCTCCGCGGGAAATTCCGGAATGGCATCCGTGCGGATCTTGATGTCTTCCAGGACCTGCCGCGGGTCCAGCCCCTCCTCAACCTCCACCGAAATATTCGCCCCGCTGGATGAGGCCAGTGAGTTGATGTTCTTGATGCCAGCGACGGTCTGGATGGCCTCTTCGATCTTGATGACGATCATCTCCTCCACCTCTTCCGGGTCGGAGGCAGGATACGGCACGCTGATGTTGACGATGCGGGAGGGGATTTCCGGGAAGACCTCCAGGGGTATCTTCCCCGCCCAAAGCGTCCACCCACCGGCGACAATCACTGCGATCATCAGCAGATTGGCGGCGACGCTGTTGCGGGCAAACCAGGAAATCATGAAAAACGGGGGGCGGCGGGAACCAGACCAAACCCTGGAAACCCAGGGCGGTTTCGCGGAGCTGTATGGGAAGGCTAGTTTGCATGGGCACGCCTTGGCATGCAATGAGATTGCAGAGCAGGCACACCCCCACCCCCTCAAAGGGCTTATTGCGCGAATCGGCAATGAGGGGCATCCTCCCCATATGGACACTCTGGAGCAACTGCGCCTCGTGGAGCAGGAGACAGACCTCGCGCGAAAAGCGCTGAGGCTGGCCATGCTTGTGGCGTCCTTGTTCCGTGAAGCCGGGTGCGAAACCGTCGTTGTCGGCGGTTCTGCCATCGAGTTCTATACCAACGGCGATTACATGAGCGGCGATGTGGACCTCTGTTTTTTGCTGCGGGGACGCCCGGAACTCCGAACTGTGGCAGAACTCATGGGCAAACTTGGCGCCACAGGCGGGCCTAGAAGCTTCAAGGTGGCAGGACTGTTCGTGGACATACTTGGTGAGGTTGAGACTTTGGCAGAGACCCAGTTTCGCAAGATTACCGACCCCTTAACCGGACAATACGTGCTGCTATCCAAGCCGGAGGACTTGCTGGCGGAGAGGATGCTCATGGCGCTGTATCCGGCTAGAGATGAGGCCTCCTATGAATGTGTCAAAAAACTGGTCTGGGCAGCGTTAGCGGGGCAGGTCGAGGTAGATTGGAAAGAGGCTTTCCGCGTTGCAGCCCTGCCGGAATACCGTGTAGAAAAGGAACTGGATGAAGTCGTTGAGTTGGTGAAACTTGAAATGGCAAAGGCATCATGACCGACGACTCAGAACCCCCGGTCATCCGGATGAATGAACCCATTACCCTCGAAGATTGGGAGAAGGGTCGGGAGGCTCGTCGCCTGGGTGGCTTGAAGATTGCTTCCGCATCCATTCGCCGGAAGGAAAGCTCCTCCGACAAGCGGCTTCGAGCGGCCTTTGGAGGCAAGCGCGCGCCCGTGCCGGATCAAATGGACGAACCAAAAAAAATCCCGGGCTGAACCGTCGAAACGAGACCGTTGCGATCGGCCGGGTTGTCCCCATACTTGGCGGAACCCATGGACTGCCATACGCCTCTCATCATTCCCTCCCTGCTCGCCGCTGATTTTGCCAATGTCGCCTCCGAGGTGAAACGCGCTGAGAATGCCGGGGCCAAGTGGCTGCACCTGGATGTCATGGACGGGAACTTCGTGGACAACATCTCCTTTGGCCCGGCCATGGTGCAGGCAGTGCGGAAGCACACGGAGATGTTCCTGGATGTGCATCTCATGATCCACCGCCCGGACCACTACCTGGAACGGTTCATCAAGGCGGGCGCGAACAACATCAGCATCCACGTGGAGGCGGAATACAACAGTGATGTGGAGACCACGCTGAAGCGCATCCGCGCCGCCGGAGTGCAGGCGGGCCTGGTGCTGAATCCGGCCACCCCTTTCGAGGCCGCCAAGCCCTATCTGGGCCTGATTGACCTGTTCCTGATCATGACCGTGGTACCGGGCTTCGGTGGCCAGGCCTTCATGGAGGCGGAAACCATGCCCAAACTTTTGGAGGCAAAGAAGTATCGCGACAGCCACAATCTCCGCTACCACCTGGAGGTGGACGGTGGCATCTACATGAACACCGCGCCCATCGCCAAGCGGCACGGGGCCAATCTTTTTGTATGCGGCACGTCGGCTTATGGGCCTACGGACATGAAGGCCGCGATGACGGGGCTGGCGGAGGCGGTGAAGTAAGCGTCATCCGCAGCTTCCGCGATATGCGTCACGCCCTGGTCGTCCTCCTGCTGATCACGGCCACTACCGGCTTCTCCCGGGAGAATGAGCCGGAAGATACGTGGCCGGACGCCTTCAGCCGGCACTACAAAGGAACCATCGGGGACAAACTGGCAGTCCAGATGCAGCTCGAATGCGAGCCATCAAGAGGACTGCATGATGGTGGGGAGTTTGTATTTCGCGGACGCTACTGGTACGAGAGCAGGGGCACACCCATCACCCTCTGGGGCAACGATGCCGGATGGCGCGAGATCAAACTTGACGAGCAAATCTATGCCGGCTCGAAGAAAGGGTACGAACAGACGGGATCCTTCCACGGAAAACTGAATGACGACGGCAGCATCAGCGGCACGTGGACGGATGGTGAGAGCAAGAAGCGGCTTCCCTTCAAGCTGACGCCTTGGTCGCCCGAGGGTGCGGCAAAAATCAAGGTGCACGCGCTGGAGTCTTCCTGGCGGGTGCGCACCAGCAAGGGGCTCGCCAGCCTGGAGCACACGGCGAGCATCGTGGAGGTGAGCGGTGCGGCAGGCGCGAAGAAGATCAATCAGACACTGCTGCAGGATGCGGTGAACAACTTTGAAGAGGCCGATGCCGAGGAGGCTGAGGAACCCGAAAAGAAAACGCCAAAAAAAGCAGAGCCAAAGAAGTCTGTTTCGCTGGATGACGTGAGCAAGGCCATGCTGGCTGAGCACGACGATGACATGATCGAGAATCAGGAGAAGTGGAGTCTCAATTTCATCTCCGGAGTGCGGCTCAATGCGCATGGCGTGCTGTGCACGGAGCACGTCATCTCCGACTACATGGGCGGCGCGCACCCCAACAGCGTGACGGCATTTCACATCTTCGACACGAGCACCGGCGCAGAGTTGAATCTCGCGGCACTCTTCAAGCCCGATTTCCTCAAGGCTCTGCCGAAGCTCGCCGTCGAGAAGTTGAGCAAGGCGGAAGGACTTGCCGCGAATGAAGAGCTGGGACCCGATGCGGGCATCAGCATGGGCGACGTGGAGTATGAAGAAGGGAAATTCACCTGGCTCCTCTCACCAGAGGGCTTCGTGGTGCATTTCAATCCCTACGAGGTCTCCGCTTATGCGCGCGGCAATGTCCAGTTCACTGTGCCATGGGCGGAGTTGAAACCCTGGCTCACCGAGAAAAGCGTGCTGCGTAGATTCGTGCCGTAGGGCCTGGGAGCACTCGCCCGTATGCGGGACGAGCGCATGCTTTGGCCGCTCACTCCACCATCTCCACCTTCACCTCGCAGGTGGAACTGCGTCCGTGATCGTCCAGCACGTGGAGTTTCCAGGATCCAGCCGATGCACGCCACAGGAGCGGCTCGGCAGGTGTGCTGCTTCCGAGAAACTGAGCACCCGCGAACCAAAAAAGGGTCCGAACGCCCGCGGAGGTCTCGGCGCGCAGAGGAATGGTCTGCCGGGTCGCATCACCCACGCGCAGCGAATAGGTCAGCCTGGACTGCGGTGAAACGATGCGCGGAATGTCCTGCGACTGGGCGGTGCGCAATGCCGCGGCACTGGGCTCCAGAGGTGGGGCCTCGCGGCGCGGTACACCTGCCTGGCGGAAGAGCGCCAGCATGTCGGGCGGCCAGAACTCGTACACTTCGCGGCGCACGGAACGCTTGCCGTCATCCGCAATCACGCGCAGTCCCGTATGGTCATCCAGCAGGACTTCGCGGTGGATATCGCAGGGTGCGATCGGCGACTTCCCGGGAATGAACCATCCCTTTCGACAATGCTGACAATGGGGTGTAGGAATCTGACCCGAGACGGCGCATAGCTCGACTTCGCGCACGCCTTCCGGCGCCACGTCACGATGCCACGGGAGGCGCAGACGGTGGAAGATTTCGAATAGAAGTGGCGCTGCGCACTTGCGGGCGATGAAGGAGGGATTGGACTTGCCGTTGAAATTTCCGATCCAAACCACGCATGCATATTCTCCGCGGATGCCCGCAGCCCACGCATCGCGAAATCCGTGAGACGTTCCTGTCTTCCACGAGATCGTAGGGTCACTCAATCCGGCTTCTTCCTCGCGAGACGCCAGCATGCGACGGATAAGGAAACAGGCTTCGGGAGCGAGGAGCCTGTTTGCAGCATGATGCCCGAGTGGTGCTCCGCCATTCTGAGCCCCTGAAAAAACCAGCGGACGCGCACGTCCATCGTCCGCAACCATGGCGTACATGGAAGCGAGTTCCTCCATGCTCACTTCAGCGCCGCCGAGAGGCAGCGCGAGTCCATAGTACTCTGCTGGACGAGGCAGTGAGACTCCCGCCTGTTTCAAAAAACCGTAAAGGCCGGGCTCCTCAAGCCGGCGCGTCAACGCAACAGCAGGAATGTTTCGACTGCGAAACAGGGCATCCTCTGCGGAGATGGGGCCAGTAAACTCGCGATCGAAGTTTTCCGGATTGTAGCTACCGAAGGCCACCTGACCATCACGCAGGAGGCTGCGCGGATGCAGCAGGCCCTGTTGCAGGGCCAGCGCATAGATGAAGGGCTTCAACGCGGAACCTGGCGAACGCCGCGCCGTGATGCCATCCACCTGCCCGGCAATGTCCACGCTCAAGAAACTCGCGGAACCGACGTAGGCCAGCACCTCGCGCGAGGGGGCATGGACTAGGATGGCGCAGGCATTGGTCATGCCGACCTCACGCCGCACCGCGAGATAATCGCGCAGCGAGCTTTCGATCTGCTTTTGCATGCCGAGGTCGATGGTCGTGGAAAGCGGAGGATGCTGAAGGGCTGTGGCCTCATCTGGAGTTGGCGCCGCATGGGGGTCCGCTGGTGCAAACAGGCGACGCGCTAGGTGCGGCGTCTCACGTGGTGGTTTCGCCTCCGGCTGCAGGGTGAAGGTCGCATCGAGTCCGTCAGTCCGCAGGCCATGCGCCTCCTGCCAGCGCTGCCACAGGCGGAACTGCGCGCCGGCCAGCGCGTCATTGACACCGGTCAGTTTTGGACGACGACGCGTCGGACTTTGCGGGAGCACGCTTAGGGTTACCGCCTCACGCGCGGTGAGCTCTTTGGCCGGTTTGTTGCACCACAGGAGCGAAGCGGCGCCGACGCCCTCCACATTCCCACCGTAGGGAGCGAGATTCAGATATGCTTCGAGTATCTCCTCCTTGGAGTAGTGGCGTTCCAGTTGCAGCGCACGCACCATCTGCGTGAGCTTTCCGGAAAACGTGCGCGTAGACAGGTCAAACCGCAGCCGCGCGAGCTGCATCGTCACCGTGGATGCTCCGCCACGTCGCGTGCCGGTGAGAACACCCCAGCAGGCACGACCAAGTGAGAGAGGATTGATCCCCGGGTGCGAATGGAAATGACGATCCTCAAGGAGTAGAGTCGCCTCAATTAATTCTGGACTAATC
>JAEYUU010000564.1 GCA_023429545.1 Verrucomicrobiota bacterium | reverse complement strand
GATCAGCCATGGTGTAATTCTTGACGAAGTTGCGTGGGGTGAAGGTGAACTGCGGCATCTGCACATCGGGCTTGGCTTCAAGGACGGGCTTGAGAGCCAGCTTCTCCGCATCGGAAAGACCAGCCTCGGCGTCCTTGCGCAGGTCCTGCATGAAGAGGCCGAAGCTCGCGCCCCCCTTGTAGGTAGGCGCACGCAGGCAGACCCACTTGAAAAAGCGCTCGCGCAGCTCCGGGGTCCATCCATTCTTCGCGAAGCGCAGGCTCATGGCGTGCGCGATCTGCTCCTCCTGCGTGGGAGCGGTCTCTACCAGGGCCACTGCCTTGGGCAGGAAGGCAGCGTCGCCCAGGAAGGTGAGCACCTCGGTGAGGTCCACATCCAGCCAGGGGTCGCCCGTGGGGAAGAGTTTGGAGAGCTTCGCAGTGGTCTGCTCCTTCAGGGCACCTTCGGGTTCGCCCAGGCGGGCGAAGGCGAGGTAGTAGTCACGCACATACGTTTCGCGATCGATGCCCTTGAGCTTGGCGAAGTCGATTTTGTCCAGCGCGGCGAGGAACTGGGGCAGCACTGCCTTGTCACCCTTGCCACTTCGGCTCAGGGCCATCAGCGCGGTGAGCGCAGTACGGGGATTCGTCTCGTTCAGCGCCTTGTCCTTCCAGCTTTCCACCGGCTGATGCTCCACCGCGATGCGCGCGGCGAAGCGGATGAAGCGGTCCTCGTGTCCCAGTTGCGGCCACGCGACGTCCAATGCCTTGGCATCGACTTTGTGATAGTTCTCCAATTCGCGGCGCAACTTGTGCAGCTTCTCCGTCGAATCCGGATCACCAAAGCCCACTGCCTTCGTTTCCACGGTGGCGGCCTGCAGTTCCTTCAGGGAAGGTTTGCCTGTGCCCCCCTTGGAGGGAGCCTTGGCAGCGGTCTCGCCGGCATACGTGACGCGATACAGACCGCTCTGCACACGGCGTCCGCCGATGGTCACGTACATGGCGCCGTCCTTGGGTGAAATCAGCACATCGGTCAGCGGCAGCGGCTGCGCGGCCATGAATTCCTCAAAGTCGGCCGTGTATCCCGCGCCGGTCTTCTTCAGGTGCACCGCGTACATCTTGCCGTAGCTCCAGTCGCAGATGTAGAACGCGTCCTGGTATTTCTGGGGGAACTTCGCACCGTAGCCAAAGCCCACGCCCGTGGGGGAACCCGGGCCGATGTCGACCGTCGGGGGAAGGTTGTCCTCCCAGCGCACCGGGAATTTTTTGGAGAGCGAGCGCCAGCCAAACTCGCCGCCACTCAGCACGTGGCACACGCGGGTGGGGCGGTACCAGGGCGTGCTGAAGTCCCATTCCATGTCCGCATCGAAGGTGAAGAGATCGCCATCCTTGTTGAAGGCAGCGTCATATTCATTGCGGAAGCCGGTGCAGATGAGTTCCCAGGTCTTGCCATCGGGATCCGTCTTGGCCACCCATCCACCGGGGGCCATCACTTCGCGCATGAAGCCGCGACCCACGAGTGGGGCGAGAAGGCGGTCTTCCGCCCAATGCTGGGGCACGCGGCTGCTGTCCACCTCGGTGACTGGTGTCTGGTTGCCCACCACGCAGTAAAGAGACTTGCCATCCGGGCTCAAGACCACGGCGTGTGGACCGTGCTCGCCGCCCTTGTTCGCGAAGGCGCGAAGGTGCTCCACCTTGTCGAACTTGTCATCGCCGTCTGTGTCCTTGATGCGCCACAGGCCACGGGGATACTTGTCCGAGTTCGTGATGGCATACAGCGCACCGAAGGCATAGACGAGACCCTGTGCCTCGCCGATCTCCGCGGCGATGGGCTCCACCTTCGTGTCCGTGGCTTTGCCATTGAGCGCGGGAAGCGTGACGCGGTAGAGCTTGCCATACTGGTCGCTCACGATGAGGCGACCCTTGTCATCGAAGCAGGTTGCCACCCACGAGCCCTCGGTGGTCATGGGCACGCTGTAGAGCAGTTCCACCTTGAAGCCCTCTTTGATCTTGATGTCCTTCACCGCCGTGGCTTCGGGAGCTTTCAAGTTGGCGGCGGCGGCGAGAGTGGCATCCGTCACCTTCTTCCAAGGGCCCTCTCCAAGCTTCGCCACCACTACGGCCGGCTTCCATTCCTTGTCCTTGAAGTCGGCATTCTTCCAGCCTTCCTCCGCCTTCTCGCTATGCTTCCAAGTGCCATCACTCACCACATCGCGGATGCCCTTGGGTGTCTCCACCACCACCTTTACCAGAAGTCCTGCCTTGTCGTTCCCGCCATTGCCAGCTTGCACGGCGATGACATTGCGTCCGTTGGAGGTGAAGGGACTCAGGTCCTTCACCTCAATTTTCTCCCAGCTCGCTCCCTTCGTGACTTCTTTTCCGTTCACGAAGATGGTCATGGAGTCATCGCAGGCGGCATAAAGGCGCACGGTGTCCCTCGGATTCACGTCGAAAGTCTTCCGGAAGAACACCTTCTGTTTCGGCTTGGCGTTGGCGGCGGACCAGATCCAGCTGGGGGACTCGGCATGCAGCAGGGTGGTGGAGGCGCCGACCGCGAGGAGCGTCGCGGCGAGGAGGGAGCGGGTGAGATTGGTCATGTGCAGGGTGGAAATGATAATAGGAGCAGGGGCCAGACGGGAAAGCAGGAAATTCCAAACGACCCGGGGTCCGCGGGCCTTTCAGAAGGACGACACCACCTTGATTGGCGCCGATTCTTCGCGGGATCAAAAATCCAGCAGGATTTCCGCGCGGCGGTTGCGGGAGCGGCCCTCGGGATTGTCGGTGCCGTCCGCCTTCACATTCGGGCTCAATGGATTCGCCTTGCCAAAACCGATGGTCTCGACCTGAGCCACCGGCACACCCTCATCCAGGAAGAACTGCTTCACCGCCTCCGCCCGCTTCTTGGAGAGCGCCAGATTGTACGTGTCCGCACCCAGGGCATCGGTGTGCCCGCCAATCTTGATCTTCCGGGTGGGACTGCTCTTCAGGATGCTGGCGATGATCTTGAGCTGCGTTTGCGCCCGGGGGTGCAGGATGTCCGAGTCATACTCATAATAGAGCGCGATGCTCTCGCCGCCCTTGGGATTCTGCACCAGCGGGGTGTAGGGCACACCGGCGGCCGCGGAGGAGCGGGCATTGTCCGCCAGCAACTTGGAGAGATTCAGTCCGATGACCTTCCATCCATCGGCCTTCTTTTCGAGCTCGAGGCCGAACTCCGTCTCCTCTTTCAGGATGTCGGAGTGCACCTTGGCGATGACCCAGCTGGTGTTCTCCGTGGCCACCGTGGCCACGAGAGGCTTGGAGCCGGCGAGTTTGTATTTTCCATCCTCGAACACGATGCACAGGCCCGCGACCTTCATGGGAGGGACTCGCGCGTTGTCCACGAGGCTGTTTACTGCGTCGTAGTCGAGCTTCAGAAGATGGTCCACGAAGTCACTGGCGAAGGCGATGGCATCCGGACGGGTCTCCAGAATGAACAAGGGCTTAGCGGCGGGACCGCTCGGCGGCAGGGGAGCGCCTCCCTGAGGATTCACCGTCGGAGGAGCGCTGGGGCGGGCGGGAGGAGCGACGGCGGCCATCACGGCTTCCAGTTCCTTGGGCAGCCGCACGGTGCCCACCTTCCAACCCATGTCGGGATCCTTCTGCACGTCAATCTGCAGACGGATCTGACCTGCGCTGCCGTCTACTTTGATCAGCGGGATGCCCAGCCGCACGGCAGGTCCCACCTGTCCGATGGTCTGGATCAGATCTGGCTGCACCGGCTTGTAGCCCAGTTCCTTGATCTTGTTCAGCGCCGCCATGGCGCCGGCTTCCTGCGAGGGATCACCCCCAGAGATGATTTTCGCTCCGGATGCCATATCGCCAATCATCATGCTGCGGGCGAGCTGCTCTGCCACGTCTATGGGGCGGGCGAAGCCGAGCACGGGGGGCGGAGCCGGGGCGACCGGTGCTTGCTGACCGGCGGGTTGGGCCGCGCTGCCTGGCATCTGTGGTGGCTTGGCCGGGGCTGCCGACGTGCTGGCTGTCGATTGAGCAGCGGCTTCCGCCTCTTGTGCCATTGCCTCCTCACGCTGCGCATCGATCTTTTTCTTGGTGAAGAGGAAGAATACCGTCCCGCTGATGGCGAGCGCCACCAGAATCAGAAGGATGGGGCCAAGCGCTCCACCAACAGGGTGGAATCGATGACGGCGGGTTCGGGACATAAGCATGATGTGTTCCAGCCTGCCAATAATGCAACCCGGCAGAGCCGCTTTGTCGAGGGGAAAGCTGCCTGTCTGTACCTCGGAAGTACGGATGAACGGACGAAGGCGGATGGATGAGGCAGCCGGGATTCCTATCTTGCCTGGATTTGCTGCTGCTGTTGCGGCCTGGGCTGGGGCACGGCATTGAGTTTCTCAAGCTTGCCTGACCGCACCACCGTCATTTCCACGGGTTGACCGGGTTTTGACCGGCGGATGAAGCTCAGCAGTTGATTTGCGGACTCCACCCGGCGTTCGCCGTACTGGGTGATGACATCTCCCACCTCTAATCCTGATGCCTGTGCGGGCGAGCCTACTCCCAAATCCGTGACCATCACCCCCAGAAAGCCTCCTTCCGAGGAATTCACCGTGACTACATTGGGATCCAGCACCAGTCCCAGGTAGCAGTCGGTTCGGGTACGCTTTTGCAGCATGGCATCCAGCGATTCCTTGGCATCGTTTGCAGGGATGGCCAGGCCGATGCCTTGCCAGGCTTGCTGGTGCATCTGGCCACTGCCGCCCGTGTACACGGATTCATTGATGCCGACAATTTCGCCGCGGAGGTTCACCAGCGGGCCACCGGAATTCCCCGGAATGATGTTCGCGTCGGTCTGCAGGAACTCCATGGCGCTGTCCTGCGTCCACCTCTGCGTGGCGCTGATGATGCCTTGGGAGACCGTGCCGCTGAACCCAAGTGGATTCCCCACGGCAAAGACAATCTGGCCGGCCTGCACGTCATTCGAGTCGGCAAACGACAGCGCAGGGAAGTCCTTGCGGTTGCTGGTGATGCGGAGCAAGGCGAGGTCCATCGAAGGGTCCACGCCAATGAGCTCCGCGGCAAAGGTCTTGTGATCATTCGTGACAATCTGGACCTGCCGCGCCCCCGCGATCACATGATAGTTCGTGAGGACGTGACCTTCCTTCGTCACGATGACCCCGGACCCCAGACCGCGCTGCCTCACCACGCCCATGTTGCCCTGCATGTATTCGAAGATGTTGCGAGGGCGGGCCGCCACGACGGATTCGGTATTGATGCTCACCACCGAGGGAAGCACTGCCGCAGCCAGTTTTGAGTATTCTTGGTTGAGCTGCTCCAATCCCGGGAGCGCGCCCTCCTTCAGCACTGGCTCGGTGGGAGGGAGGGGCGAAGTTTTCTCCTCCGGCGTGGCCACCGTGCCCTTCAACACGTCAAACAGCGTGTACCCGTCACGCCCCTGCCGCCAGACGCTGTAGATCCACCCGACCAGCAGGAAGATGATGAGGACAAGAA
>JAEYUU010000557.1 GCA_023429545.1 Verrucomicrobiota bacterium | reverse complement strand
TCTTCGGCCACAACAGCTACCTCACCGGCACGGAAGGCGGCGACCATGCGAAGCTGATGGAGAACTGCGTGAAATGGGTAGGAGCAAAATCGAATCCGCGCGTGGGGCTCAAGCAGGTGAACGCACTCAACTTTTACAAGGAGCACGGCTTCAGTACGGCGAAGATTTTCAGCGGCCCGCTCGAACGCGACACACTCAGGGACTTCGATGTCGTGATCCTCAACGTCCAATCGATGACTGACCCCGCAGAGGGCGAGGCGCTTGCTGCCTGGATCAAGGAGGGCGGCGGAGTCATTGCCGGCATGACAGGATGGGCCTTTGAGCAGACGAGCGGTGGGAAGAATCTCGCCGTGGCCCATGGCGTGAACCGAGGTTTGATGCCTGCGGGCATTGCCATCACGGACATGAGTGCGTTTGATCAATTGCCCGCTTTCCAGGCGCGTGCAGAACTCCCAACGATGATGAATGCGTCCGCGGCCATTGCTGCCATCAAGAAACAGGCCAACGGTGGGATGGCGGCCTCTCCTGAGGAGATGAAGCAGGGCATGAGCGCCATCCAGGTGGCGCTCGCCTCCCAGCCTCCGGACCGCAGCAGCTTGCGTGAAGCGGTGGTGGCCGCTCTTGGAGGCGCAGGCAATGACACGCCCGTGCCCACAAAAGCGGCGCCGCTCACAGAGGCCAGGCATGCACCGGCACGGATCCGCCTGGGAATGGAGACGCGCCTGCTACGTCTCGCGCCGGGTGGTTCGGTAGCGGCTCACCCCGCGCATGTGGCCTTCCCGGGGAAGGTGGAGGCGAATGCCCCGCGTATCACCCAGGAGGTGAAGGTCAATCCCGCCATCCCGGGATGGACGAGCACGGGCCTTTACGCGGTGGCGGGCGAGCCGGTCACGGTCTCGCTTCCCGCGAATCTCGCGGGCAAAGGTTATGCAGTACGCATCGGATGCCACTCGGATACGCTGTATCATCTGGAAAGCTGGTCGCGTGCGCCGGACATCACCAAGTCCGTCGCGCTTGAATCGGCGGAGACTCAGGCCGCCAGCGCCTTTGGTGGGCTCATCTATATCGAAGTGCCCGGCCGCGCGGCGAGCGACGCCCCTTTCACCACTTCCATCAAGGGAGGCATCGCGGCGCCGCTGTTTGTGCTGGGACAGGATGATGACGCGACGTGGCATGCGCAAATCAAAAACCGGCCGGCTCCCTGGGCGGAACTCGCTTGTGACAGGATGATTGTCTCCGTGCCGGTCGAAGTCGCGCGTACCGTGAACAATCCCACCCAACTCATGGAATTCTGGAAGAAAGTGGTGGAGGCGCAGGATGACGTGAGCAACCAAACTGCTGAACGGAAGCGTCCCGAGCGCATGGTGGCGGACGTGCAGATCAGCGCGGGCTTCATGCACTCCGGGTATCCCATCATGATACACCTCCCGGAAGCGGCGGAAATGGTGACGTATGGCCGCATCAAATTCCCCGGCTGGGGATTTTATCACGAGATCGGGCATAACCATCAGCGGGAGACCTTCACCTTTGCCGGCACTGGTGAGGTGACGAACAACGTCATCGGCATGTACTGCTACCATGCCGTGCTGCAGAAAGACTGGCTCATCGGGCACCCGGCCATCTCGGAGGAGGCAAGAAAAAGGAACATCCAGAAAATCAAGACTGCCTCCGACAAGTGGACTTCATGGAAGAGTGATCCTTTCCTTGCCCTAACCACCTACATCCAGCTTGTGCAGGAGTTTGGCTGGGAGAGCTGGCGGAAGTACCTTCACAGCTTCGCCGACAGCAGCCACGGCCCCGTGCCGAAAAATGACGACGAGCGGCGCGACCAGTTTCTCATCCGCTACTCGAGGATCGTGAACAAGAATCTCGGACCGTTCTTCGATGCCTGGGGCATTCCTGTGAGCTCGAGCGCGAAGGCAGAGGTGTCCAAACTCGAAATTTGGATGCCCGAGGGTTTGTAGCTTCCGTGGGAAGTCGTGGCAACACCAGAGGGCCGCAGCGCGTTTTCATGGCGCATGTGCATGCCCTCCTATGAAAGCGCTCTTATGCCTTGTTGCCACTCTATCCCTGGTCGTCGCATCTCACGCGGAACGGCCAAACATCGTACTCGTGGTCTCGGATGACCTTGGTTACGGTGATCTCGCGTGCTACGGCGCCAGGGATGTACAGACGCCCCACCTGGACCGCTTCGCTGCGGAAGGTGCGCGGCTCACCTCCTGCTACGCGGCCCATGCGAATTGCTCACCCTCACGCACGGGGCTGATGACGGGTCGCACACCGACTCGCGTGGGGGTGCGTG
Organism: Verrucomicrobiota bacterium; assembly: GCA_023429545.1. Lineage (GTDB taxonomy): Bacteria > Verrucomicrobiota > Verrucomicrobiia > Verrucomicrobiales > Verrucomicrobiaceae > Roseimicrobium. Next base: position 3,643 of record JAEYUU010000557.1, on the reverse strand, counting down.
ACTGGATTCCGGAGGACTCCCCGGTGCATGTGCGCAAGAGTGAAGCCACTGTTGCCACGCTGCTGCGCAATGCAGGTTATGCCACCTGCCTCTCCGGCAAATGGCACCTCAATGGCGAGTTCAACAAGCCCGCGCAGCCGCAGCCCAACGATCATGGGTTCGACCACTGGTTTGCCACGCAGAACAACGCCTACCCGAACCACAAGAATCCCGATAACTTCGCGCGCAATGGCGAGGCGGTTGGGAAGCTGGAGGGCTATGCCGCGCACCTGGTGGCGGATGAGGCGCAACGTTGGCTCACCATGCTGCGGAACAAGTCGAAACCCTTCTTCCTCTATGTGGCCTTTCATGAGCCGCACGAACCCATCGCCTCGGATGAGCGCTACACCAAGCTCTACCCATCTGATGACCCCAGCTACTCCGCTCATCACGGCAACATCTCCCAGATGGACGAGGCTTTCGGCCGCGTCATGCGCGTGCTGGATGCCGAGGGTCTGCGGGAGAATACGCTGGTATTCTTCACCAGCGACAACGGGCCGGCTATCACCAGGCAGCATCCGCACGGTTCCGCCGGGCCGTTGCGTGACAAGAAGGGATCGGTATATGAGGGCGGCATCCGTGTGCCGGGGATCTTGCGCTGGCCGGGGAAGGTGAAGCCCGGCACCGTCATGGATGCCCCGGTGAGCAGCGTGGACTTCCTGCCCACGGTGTGCGCGCTCACAGGCATCGCCCCGCCGGCCGACCGTGTACTGGATGGCGCAAACATGCTTCCGCTGCTCGATGGGGCACCGGTGGAACGCCGCACCCCGCTCTACTGGCATTTCAACCGCGCCACCGGCGGACCGCAGGTGGCCATGCGCATCGGAGACTGGAAGCTCCTCGCCACCCTCGACAAGCCCGCTGCCGCCCGCGGCAATGACATCACCGAGGAGACGGAGCACGACTTCAAGACGGCGGAGCCGGCGGCCTTTGAGCTCTATAATCTCCGTACGGACATCGGCGAGACCACCGACCTCGCCGCGAAAGAGCCAGCCCGGTTTGAGGAGATGAAGGCGGCATTGATGAAGAAATATCATGAGGTGCGCGAGGAGTCGCCCACCTGGCCAGCTTGGAAGTTTACTGGCGCGGAGGGCAAACGCATCGTATGGCCTGACTACGTGAAGAAGCCCCAAGTCAGAGCCGCGACCGTGCCCGTGAAATGACGCCAGCAGACCTCGCAACATTCTACCGTGACGCGCTGTTGCGCGACTGCCTGCCATTCTGGTTTCCCCGGTGCGTCGACACGCTGCATGGCGGATTTCTCCACTGTCTGGACGCGGACGGCTCCGTGCTGGATACGGACAAGTCAGTCTGGGCCCAAGGGCGCATGAGCTGGATGCTGCTCACGCTGTTCAATACGTTGGAGTCGCGCCTGGAGTGGCTCGCGTGGGGAGAGAGCGGGCTGCGGTTCCTTGACCAGCACTGCGTAGACCGTGGTGATCCCTCCGGGCGCATGTACTTTCACATGACGCGGGAAGGGCAGCCCATCCGCAAACGCCGTTATGCCTACAGTGAAAGTTTCGCGGCCATCGCCTACGCCGCCCATGCCCGCGCCACGGGCAATGCGGTCTCCGCGGAGAAGGCGAGGTCGCTCTTCGAACTCTTCGTAAAGTGGCACTTCACGCCCGGCCTCATGCCGCCGAAGCACACGGACTCGCGTCCGATGATCAGCATGAGCCCCCGCATGATCGCCCTGGTCACGGCACGGGAGCTGGCCTCCAACCTGGGCGATGACGCCTCGCTGCGTGGCTGGAGGGACCGATGTATTGAGGAGATTGAGAAGTTTTTCGTGAAGCCCGAGCTGCAATGCGTCATGGAGAACGTCGCGCCGGACGGTGCTGTCATTAATCACTTCGACGGACGTCTCTTAAATCCGGGGCACGCCATGGAGGCGGCGTGGTTCATCATGCAAGAGGGCGCACTGCGCAGGGAGTCGCGCCTTGTCCGGCTGGGCTGCCAGATGCTCGACTGGATGTGGGCCCGCGGGTGGGACACGGAGCACGGCGGGCTCTTTTACTTCCGGGATGTCGCCGGGAAGCCCGTGCAGGAATACTGGCACGAAATGAAATTCTGGTGGCCGCATGATGAGGCGCTGATCGCCACGCTCATGGCCTGGAAGCTGACCGGAGAGCCGCGCTATGCGCAGTGGCACGAGCAGGTGCGCGCCTGGAGCTTCCAGCATTTCGCGGACGCGCAGCACGGCGAGTGGTTCGGCTATCTGAATCGTGATGGTTCACGCTCCTCCTCGACCAAGGGCAATCTGTGGAAGAGCTTCTTCCACCACCCGCGCGCTTTGTGGATGTGCCATGGCATGCTGGCGGATGCGGCATGGCAGGGCTGAGGGATCGCTATTTCGTGGCCACCATGAATCCGCGATCCGCTGCCGTGTCCTGATAGGCACCCGGGGTGAATCCGGCCTCGCACAGCAGATCCGCGTATTCCCGCACGGAGTAGCATTTTCCCTGGGTGGAGTGCATCAGCAGTGCGGAATACTCCGCCACGGGGAGCGGGCCGGTTTTGTCTCCGTTGATGAAGGCATCATGGATGATGAGCAGCCCCCTGGCCGGCAGTGCTTTGTAGGAAATGGCCAGCAACTCGCGCACCTCCGCCACGCCCCAGTCATGGAGGACATTGGAAAAGAGATGCACGTCGCAGTCTGCGGGAAGCGGATCCTTGAACATGTTGCCCGTGGCCACCGTCACTCGACCGGTGAAGCCGCGTTCATCAATGCAGCGCTGGGCGATGCGATCCACCGGCGCCTGATCCAGAACCGTGGCCTGCAGATGCGCATGGTGCGCGCAGAAGGAGCAGGCGTAGATGCCGCTGCCGCCTCCGATATCCAGCAGCCTCTTTCTTCCGGTGAGATCCACCTTCTTCGCCATGGCTTGGGCGAGGTAAATGCCGCGGCAGTCCATCGCGGCGGTGAAGCTGCGGGAGAATTCATCCGTCTCCATGGCCTTGTGCCAGTCCAGCGCCCCCTTGTCACCGCCCCAGTTCGCGGGTTTGTCTGTCTTCAGCACCTGAAGGTAGTCCTTCACGATGGGCCGGTCCTTGAGAGAGGCGTAGTACGGGCGAAGATTCCACGGCGAGCCGCTGGAGAGGTGCTCAGCAGCGGTGGATGTAGCGTGATACACCCCATCACGGCACTCCACGAAGCCATTCGCGGCACACAGGGTGAGCAGCACATCCAGTGGGCGCTCCGCAAATCCGAAGTGCTCACAGATGGTCTCTTTCGCGGAAGGATGGGCGAGCAGCCAGGTGAAGATATCCAGGTGCACTACCGCCGCGGTGATGAAGTCCGCGGCATAGAGCCCATCGCGGTAGCGGTAGGCGCGGATGGGGTCGGTGGCGGGGACGGCAGTGAGGTCGTGCGGCATGCGTCCATGGAAGCGCGGAGACGCGCTTGGGAAAGCAGGAAGTGCGACCTTCCGCGAAGGCGGCCCCCGGGCCTACTCTGCGGAGCGCGCCCCGCAGATCATGAGCTGCCAGGAGAGCTGGCCGCGCCATGAGTGCCGCTGGACCTTGATCGCCACATCCCAGGGCGGGGGAGGCGCATCCTTGATGGGGGCATTGAACCACATGGCCGGGCGAACCTCACCACCCT
>JAEYUU010000520.1 GCA_023429545.1 Verrucomicrobiota bacterium | reverse complement strand
GTTCTCCGGCAACACACACGCCGCCGCCGTGGAGATTTACAAGGACCAAAACACCTCGCGCGCGAACATTGAATGGCGCGCGCCGAAGGAGAAGCACACGGTCTGGCAGAACCAGTGGAACGATTTCCTCGAGGCGATCCGCTCGAACAAGCCCTTCAACGAGGCCAAACGTGCCGCGCAGTCGAACCTCGCCGCCATCATGGGCCGCGCTGCCATGCACATGGGCCGCACCGTGACGTGGGAGGAGGCGATGGCCTCCAACTTCCAGTGGTTCCCTCAAATCGACAAGCTCACGTACGAAAGCGAACCACCCATAAAGTCTGATGCGCGGGGTCGCTACCCGGTGCCGGTGCCAGGACAGTGGGTGGAGCTTTGATCCAAGACAACGACAACACCAACAACAAGGACCCCAGTGAACCAAATCGATCTCAATAATCGCAACGCCATCATCACCGGAGGAGCGCGCGGGATTGGCCGCGCCATCGCCGAGCGTCTCCTCGCCTCCAATGCCCGCGTCTCCCTGTGGGATGTGGATGCGGCAGCGCTCGAAAAGGCTGCCGCTGAAATCGGCAAGCCCGGTCTGGTGCATACCGCCGTGGTGAATCTCGCCGACGCGGCTTCCGTGCAGAATGCCACCGACGCCACGGTGAGCTCCCTTGGGAAAATCGACATCCTGGTAAACAACGCCGGAATCACCGGCGGCAATGCAAAGACCTGGGAACTCGATCCCGCGGACTGGCAGCGCGTGATGGACATCAATCTGAACGGCCCGTTTTACTGCTGCCGCAGCGTGGTGCCGCAGATGCTGAAGAACGGCTATGGACGCATTGTGAACATTGCCAGCATCGCCGGCAAGGAAGGCAATCCGAACGCCTCGCACTACAGCGCCTCGAAGGCGGCCGTCATCGCCCTGACAAAGTCGCTCGGCAAGGAGTTGGCCACATCCAACATCATCGTGAACGCCGTGACGCCCGCTGTAATCGCCACGGACATCCTCGCGCAAATGCAGCAGTCGCACATCGACTACATGCTCTCGAAGATTCCGATGGGCCGCTTCGGCAGGAAGGAAGAGGCAGCCGCGCTCGTCGCGTGGCTTTGCTCCGAGGACTGCTCCTTCACCACAGGCGCCGTCTTCGACCTCTCCGGTGGTCGCGCGACGTATTGAACTGCCTCCACCCCATGCCCCCTGCTTTGCTGCTTTTCACCGCCGTCTGTCTTGCCCACCAAAGCAGTGCCATAGTTGGAGCATTCTTTGGGCATCCTTTTGCATCAGGTTGCCCAACCGGTCAAGCAGGCTGCGACTCCGGCTCACTTGCCTTTCTCGCTCGCCATCAGCCTTTTACGCTGCCAAAAAACATGGTGGGTTCGGTGGGGGTCGAACCCACGACCAAGAGATTAAGAGTCTCCTGCTCTACCACTGAGCTACAAACCCATGTGCGAGGGTGACGAACGTGCCTGAAGTCGCAAAAAATGCAAGCTGAATGAGGTCAGAATTTCCACCAAGGGCGCAGTTCGCTAGGCAGCAAAGCTCTCTCCGCAGGAGCAGGTGACCACGGCGTTCGGATTCTTCACCTTGAATCCCTCGCTCTGAAGGTCATCGCTGTAATCCAGCTCGCTGCCGGAGACGAAAAGGGCGCTCTTGGGATCGATGACGACCCGGACGTCATTGGTCATGACCATGATGTCCCGGTTGGCGGGGCCATCGACGAGATCCATCTTGTACTGAAGCCCGGAGCAGCCCCCGCCCACCACGGCAATGCGCAACGCTCCGTTCTCCGCGCGGCCCTGCTTTTTCAGCAGGCCCAAGAGCCGGTTCGAGGCATTGGGAAGCACCTTGATCAGCTTCTCATTGCCCAGCTTGTAGGTGGGTTCACTCATTCACGGGAAATCAGGATGTTCGCCTGGCTCACAGTCTCTGTCTGGCACCTTCGACGGTAACGGGCAACTGCAAACCGGGACCTTCAATCATATACGCCTACGAGTCGGTCATCAATTCCCGACGCATCGCCGCCATGAAGTCAGCGGCATCGTCCGCCTCCAGGTCCTCATTCATGTAGGCCGCGTGGTCGAACTCTTCCACATGCTGCCGATCCAGCTCCTGGAGGAAGCTGCTGGCCATGCAGGTCTGCTTCTGGCCCCACTTCACACGGTAACGGCAGTGGCTCATCGTGAGCTTGCGCATGGCGCGGGTGATGCCCACGTAAAAGAGGCGCCGCTCCTCGTCCTTGCGGTTTTCATCGATCGACCGCTTGTGGGGGATGATGCCCTCCTCCAGGCCAGGAAGCCACACGTAGGGAAACTCCAGCCCCTTCGAGGCGTGCAGCGTGATGAGGCATACGCCGGTCTTCTTCGTAATGTCCTCCTTCTCCTCGCGATCGTCATTGAGACTGGTTTCATCCAGGAAGGTCTGCAGACCTTCGCCCTTGGACCGTTCGTCAAAGCTCGTCAACGACTGCGTCAGCATCTTGATGCCGAGCTTCCAGGTCTCGAAATCCTCCGGTGTCTTGGCCTGCTTCTCCAAGTATTCCATGTACCGGATTTCCGCGATGAGCTTCTCCGCCAGCGGCGTGAGCGGCTGGAGCGGCTGGTGTGCCAGGCCTCGATAGCTCTCCATGGTCTCCACGAATCCGGAAATCACCGTCTTGAGTCGCTGGGACAGGTTCTCCTGAAACTCCGGATCCTTCAGCGCGGCAAAAATGCTGCTCCTCTTTTTAATGGAGTGCTCACGGGCCAGTTCCGCAGTGGCGGGACCGATGCCGCGTGTGGGCGTGTTGAGGATGCGCAGCAGGCTGACATCATCGTCGGGATTTGCCAGCACCATGAGGTACGAAAGGATGTCCTTCACCTCGCGGCGGTCGAAGAAGCTCCGTGCGCCGATGATACGGTACGGGATCTTGCGTTTGCGAAACTCACCTTCCAGCACACGGCTCTGTTCGTTCGTACGGAAGAGCACGGCCATGTCATCCCACTTGTCCCCCTTGGTCTGCGCGTCCGTCATCTCGTCCGCGATGAGCGCCGCCTCTTCTTTTTCATCTTCCGTCACCACCAGGCGCACGGGATCCTGCCCGGCGTTCCGGCTCCAGAGGGACTTGTCCCGGCGCCCCACGTTGTTGCGGATGAGGCTGTTGGCGGTGTGCAGGATGGGCGTGGTACTGCGGTAGTTTTCCTCCAGTTTGATGATCTTCGGATTGGGGAAGAAGGATTCGTACTCGTTGATGTTCGTGATGTCCGCGCCGCGCCAACCATAGATGCTCTGGTCGTCATCCCCCACCACGCAGATGTTGTGCGGGGGTGGAACCAGCGCGCGCAACATGCGCATCTGGAGCGTGTTCGTGTCCTGGAACTCATCCACCATCACGTAGCGCAACTTGCCCTGCACGGCATCACGCACCTCAGGATGTTCCTCCAGGAGCCTCACGCCGTTGAGCAGGAGGTCATCGAAGTCCATCGCGTTCAGCGCGCGCAGTTCATCGGTGTAGAGCTGCTGCAGCGCCCCGTCCACGGTTTCCATCGGATCCCCCAGGCTGATTCCGGCGTTCTTCGCCTTGCTGATGCGGCTGAGCGCCACGCTGGGGTCATAGTTCTCCTCCTTCACAAGGAGCCGCGTGAGGATCTTCTTCACCAGGCTGGTCTGCTCGCCCTGGCTGTAGATCGTGAAGTTGTTCTTGTAGCCCAGCACTTCCGCATGCTGGCGGAGCAGTCTCATGCAAAAGGCGTGGAAAGTTCCCAGCGTCAGCCTTTTCGCCTTCTCCTTCCCGAGCATCTCCGTGATGCGCTCACGCATTTCGCTCGCTGCCTTGTTGGTGAAGGTCACGGCCACGATGTTCTCGGGCGAAATGCCCTGCTCCACCATGTTGGCAATGCGCATGGTGATTACGCGCGTCTTGCCCGTGCCCGCACCGGCAAGAATCAAGACTGGACCATGGATGGTCTGGACGGCTTCACGTTGCTGGAGATTAAGAAGGGAATAGGAAAATGACATCGAAATTCAGCGGTCCGCAGTGCCCGGAAAATGGGCGTGCTCATACGCTGTGCGAGGCCCCAAAACAAGTGAACGACGAAAGAAAGTGATGCACCGGATCCATGGTGAACCACACGATGACTTCACCCGCAGGGAAGGCCTTCCCGGCCCACCAAGCCATCCTTCCATCTTCCATGCCTCCACCGGGTCTACCCCACCGGCAGCCCGGTCTCACGCCAGTTGTTCAGCACCTCTGGCAGCAGCTTGTGCTCCTCCGCCTGGATGCGGTAGAACACGTCATCCGCCGTATCGCCGATGTGGATGGGCACTTTCGCCTGGGCGAGAATCCTGCCGCTGTCGATTTCCTCGTCCACGAGATGCACGGTGCAACCGGTCTCCAATTCACCCTCTTCCAAGGCCTGCACCCATGCCGCCTTCCCCTTGTACTTGGGAAGTAGCGAAGGATGGATGTTCACGATGCGATCCTTGTAACCGGAAAGCAGCGGATCCTTGATTACCCTCATGAAGCCGGTGAGCACCACCACCTGCACCTGATGCGCCTTGAGCTGCTCGTATATTTCCTCCTGAGCTTCCGTGGGCAAAACTTTTGCATTGGGACCGGGGTCCACAAACACCCGGGAAAGACCGGCCTCGCGCGCCTTCGCCAGAAGGCGTGAGCCTTCGACATCGGAAATCACCACAGCGATCTCCGCATTCAGCCGGCCATCGTCAATGGCACGCTGGATGGCCTCGAAATTTGTGCCCTGTCCGCTGCCCAGAATACCCAGGCGCAGAGGCACCACCCGGGGTGCCAGCGGAACTGCGCCTGTGGCGCGTGATTGAATCGACAGCGGCTCGTCGCGGGGAGCAATGGTCGTCGTCACCACCTTCGGGATCCCCTGGGTAACAGTTGCCGATTTCCTCGGCTCCACGGGCGGGATGCTCTGAGTGTTGCTTCGCCGGGCGGGCTCCACGAGGGGAATACTCTGCGTTGCCGCCTTGGATGGCACTGCGAGAGGAATACTCTGGGTCGCCGCCTTCGTCGGCACCGCCAGCGGAATGCTTTGAGTCACCACCTTGTTGAGCTCGGCAAGCGTCACGGGCGTCTCAGCGGGTGAGGTGGCATCTGCCTGTACTGGCGCTTCACCCTTCTGCATTTTTCCGATGGTGCCCGTGGTGGAACGCCCCGGAACCAGAGGCAGCAGGCAGATGGTGGCCCCCGCGTTCACCAGAGCCTCGCGCTCGGAGGCGTCCAGCGTCTCCATCGTGTAATCCCCGCCCTTGGCATACACATGCGGGCGGATCGCCTCGATGAGCTTCGTCACCCTGGGCTCGTCAAAAATCACCACGCCATTCACGCTCTGCAGCGCCATGAGGATCTCTGCGCGGTCCTCCTGGCTGTTGATGGGCCTCGATTCGCCCTTCAGTTTGCGCACGGATGCGTCGGAATTCAGGGCCACCACGAGGCCGTCCCCCAGAGCGCGCGCCTGCCGCAGATAGCGCACGTGTCCGGCGTGCAGCAGGTCGAAGCACCCGTTGGTAAACACCAGCTTCCGCCCCTCCGCATCAAGCTGGTCGCGAAAATCGCGGACGGCGTCCACAGTGGTGATCCATGAGTCTTGGGACATGGGGCTGGTGAAGATGAAAACGTGGATTTTCCGAAAATGACTGAGCCTCTAAGCCAACGGAGCCAAGGCCC